>DNJQ01000107.1:0-3555 GCA_003497225.1 Bacillota bacterium
ATGCTGTTTTTATGAATGTAAATATTTAGGATTACAAATAATAAATAATATGTAGTTTGATGTTTATAGCGCATATAACTTTTATGCGTTTATTCATTACATGAAAAGGAGGGTGTTAATGAAAATTTGTGAATTTATAAAACAATTTGATGAGAGATATCCTTCTTTACTTGAAAAAGAAAGAGCGTTAGAGAATCTCTTAAAAAGAAAAGAAGAACTACATATTTGTGACTTAGATTGTTCACTAATCATTTTAGTAATGATTAATAATTATAATGATTTAAACATTAAAAATGTTTTAAATGAGCATAAAGAAATACTTAATGCTGCTCTTGATTATTTACATGGTAAATATTTAGAATCAGACTTAATCAAAATGACAACTAATGAACAAAGTAGAAATGATGAAGATGTTAGTTCATCTTTTTTTGACATAGTCTTAAATAAAAAACTATCTCAAGAATGTATTAACGAAATAAATGAACGTCAACTTTTAAATGAAATTGACCTCAATAATTTGGATGAAACTCAGAAAAAGCAAAGAAAAACGCAAAGTGATTTAAAAATAGAGGTCCGTGGAAATCTTATCTATTCATTTGCCTTGTCTCAAACAAAATTTAAAATAATTAAAGAAATAATTATTAAAAACGTGTCAGAACAAACAATTAAGAATGGTAGAATCACTATTTCATCTAATCCTAAATATATTGATTTTACGGATATTGAAGTTTCCTTGATTAATCCGCACCAATCTGTTTCTGTTACAGAAATAGAAGTAACCCCACATATTGAAGATTTAATGCAATTGGTTGAGAGAACAGAGGGTAAGTTAGTAGTTCAGTTTTTTGTGAATGATGAAGAATTTACAACAGTATCAGTAGATATATCATATTATTCTTATGATACTCGCCTAGAAAACTTTATAAGTGGTAGCACTGCTTTATTTGTTACACCTAACGATACAGCAGTTAAAAATGTTCTTTCTCTTGTAGCTAAAGAAATGAAAGGAATTGCTGGTAGTACCTCTTTATCAGGATATCTACATGAAGATAAAGATAATGTGGTTAATCAACTTAAGGCTTTATATAATGTTATTCATAAAGAAGCTATTGCTTATCTAATTTCCCCTGCTTCATATGAAAAAGCAGGGCAAAAAGTTAGGTTGCCTCATGATGTTTTAGTTCATAAGCAAGGGAACTGTTTAGACTTAACGATACTTTTTGCATCCTGTATTGAGCAAATGGGGCTTAATCCATTTTTTGTTGAAATTACCGGCCACGCCTTCGTTGGAGTTTTCTTAAGTGACGACACTTTTCCATCATTAATATATACCGATGCTCCTCATGCTTTAGAAATGAACTCAGAAGAAGAAAATGATATTATATTTATTGAGTGCACGGCTGGTACTGCTGATAATTCTTATTCTTTTGAACAAGCGTGTTTATTAGGAAGAGAACACGTTTCAAAAAGCATCAGCGATGCTAATTTTAAAATTATTGATATCACTAGAGCGAGGCACGAAGGATTTTTGCCATTACCAATAAATTATGAGTTTGAAAGAGCAGTAGTCGATTATGAAGTTGTTAAGCAAAATAACATTAGACTTGCTAGAAAAAAATATTCGCACAAAGGCGAGAAAATAGAATTGACTAAAGCGGAGGTAAATAGATTTGATATTTGGCAAAAGAAACTCCTCGACCTTTCGAAGAAAAATCAACTAGTAAATTATCGACCACTGGGAAAAGGACTACAACTATATTTCTATGATTTAAATGCTTTATACGATGCTTTTCGTCCAAAAGATAGCGAAAATGAAAAGAAAAAGATATACAATGTTTTCCTAGAAAGTGATAAAGGAAACTTTAATTTTGAATTATCTAATGTAACGGAAGATAAATATAAAGAAATCCTAAGGGATTTTGAAAATGGAAGAATTAAATTAATTACCCATTCACCGATTCAAGAAACTTCGTTAAAATTTTTTGAAAGAGAAAGAAGAAAATCTTTTGAAGAAACAGGTTCAAATATTTTGTATTTGGCTATAGGATTTATACAGTATTTTGAAGATGATAAGTCAAAAAAACCTGTTTATGCTCCAATTATCTTGGTTCCTATTAATCTTAATCGGCACAGTATAGATAGCTATACAATTTCTGGAAGAGGAGAACCACCATTTTTAAACATATCTATTTTTGAATATTTCCGTCAAGAATTCGGAGTTAATTGTGATGATTTATTAACACAGATTTCATTTGATATAGACAAGGTAGATATTAATAGTATTTTAAATACTGTTAGCGCAAAAATCACTGAAAAAAAACGAACATCAATAGTTCGTACAGCTGCGATTAATATCTTTAACTTTTCCAAAGCTGTTATGTGGTCTGATGTAAGATTTAGAAAAGAAGAAATGTCAAAAAATAAAGTTATTAAATCGATTATTGAAGGACGTTATGTTATTGATGATGAAGATAAGATAAACGATACATTTGATGATGATAATAGTAATCCCGCAGATCTAGCTATTCCATTAGCTGCAGATTCAAGTCAAATAATTGCAATCAAAGATTGTGCAGAAGGAAAAAGTTTCATTCTTCAAGGACCTCCAGGAACAGGAAAATCACAAACGATTACAAATATGATTGTTAATGCCATCTATCACAATAAAACTGTTTTATTTGTGGCAGAAAAGATGGCGGCATTAGAAGTAGTTCAAAAAAGATTGAATGAATTATGTTTAGGTAAATTTGCGCTTGAAGCTCATTCAGCAAAAGCGGATAAGTCATCATTAATGGCACAATTTGATAAACGTATTTCTCTAGGCGCCACCGCACCATCTTCTGAAGAATACAAAGAAATTGCTTCTAAACTTAAATCGCAAAGATTAGCACTTAACCGAGTTATTAATTTGCTACATAAAAAGAAGGGATATATGCTTTCTTTCTATGATGCTTTAGTAAACTATTTGGATATTGATGAAAATGTCCCAACGATAAGTTTCCAAGATAGTTATGTAAAAAATCTAACTCTTCAAAAATTTGCTGATTCTTCAAGTATATGCGGAAAACTTTTTAATCAAGTAGAACTAAATCACGGATATTATGATAATCCATTCTTATTATATAGAGATTCCAATTACACACCGGGTGTAACTAAAAATCAATTACTAGAACAAACAAAAGTATTTAAAGAGAAATTATCAAATTATATCAATGCATCAAAAGCGTTTTTGAATGACAATTCTTTAACCTTAGAAATTGATAGAACTAAATTTGATGCTTTACAAGATTTTTTGCGTGAAGATCAAAAAGTTATGAAATGCATTCCAGCTTTAATTCATCACGATATTAAATCATTGGATAAATATATTTTAGATATAATTAAAATTGGAAAAATATATCAAAAAAAATTGCTAGATATTAAGTCTGATTTTGCTGAAAGTATATTGGATATAGATTATGAAAGTAAACAAATAAAATTTGAAACTCTTTCAAAATCTTTCTTTATTAAAAAATTCTTTGGACAAAAGAAATTATATAAAGAAATCAAGCCTTA
>DNJQ01000107.1:3833-4470 GCA_003497225.1 Bacillota bacterium
GAAATATAAAACTAAAGATTTACCTAAAATCTATTCTGCTATAAAGAGCATTAGAGAAAAAGAAAAGCAATTAAAAACAAAGATGTATCAATATCCATTTGTTTTTGGTGCATTTGAAAATATAAATATTCGAAATTATGATTTTGAAGATTTTGAAACTCGGTACTTAGTAACCAAAGAAATAATTAATAAATTTATAAATTACTTTGATGGATATACTCTTTTATCTTTGATAGACAAAGTCAAAAATTTCACTTTAAAAGGCAAAGATCAATTACTTGTTGCCGGTGAAGAACTTTTCAAAATCGGACAGATATTTAGTGAAAAGTTTAAGTTTGATTTTTCCTTGTGTGATAAATACTTTATATCACTAGAAAAGTTATTAGCTATGTCCCAAAAATGGACAGACAATATTGATTATTTATCTAACTGGTGCTTGTTATTAAAAACTATAGCAACAGCTCAAGAAAATTCACTTAATGAAATTTTAAATGTTCTATATAATACTGAAGATTTAAAATATGATCTTGAACTTATCTATAAAAAATCTATCTATTACCATATCATTACTCAAGAAATTAGCGCTGATAAAAATGGAACATTTAATTCAGTTGAAATAAAGCAAAATATTGAAGAC
>DNJQ01000107.1:4743-6899 GCA_003497225.1 Bacillota bacterium
AAATAAAGCAAAATATTGAAGACTATAAAGCTTTAATAGAGAAGTTTAAAGAATTAACAATCAAAGAAACTGCAGCGATTGTTTCTTCAAGAATGCCTTCAATTAATGAAAAGTCTCCTGAATCAAGTCTACAAGGAATTCTTAATAAGGCTATTAAGGGAAAATGTAGAGGAAAATCAATTAGACAATTATTTGAAGAAGTGAGTGGTATTTTAACTAAAATCTTCCCTGTGTTTTTGATGTCTCCAATGTCGTGCGCACAGTATTTAAGTCCTAAAATGCCGAAATTTGATATTGTTATCTTTGATGAAGCATCTCAAATGCCTACAAGTGAAGCAATTGGTGCAATTGCAAGAGGAAAAAGTTTAATCGTAGTTGGTGATTCAAAGCAAATGCCACCGACTTCGTTCTTCCAGTCCAAAGGCTTAGTAGATATTGATAGCAACTTGGATGATTTAGAAAGTATCCTTGATGATTGTGATGTAATAGGTATGCCGTCTAGATGTTTATCGTGGCACTATCGAAGCAAACATGAATCATTAATAAGATTTTCAAATGCTAAATTCTATGGGAATAATTTGGTTACTTTCCCATCACCTAATGACATGCTTAATAAGGTTTCATTCGTTAATACTAAAGGAATATATGGTGTTAAAAAGGCCACAAATGAAATTGAAGCCAAGGCAATTGTAAAAGAAGTTGCAAGAAGATTAAAATCTCCAGAATTAAGAGAAAAAAGTATAGGTATTGTAACCTTTTCTTCAGTTCAACAAGAAATGGTTGAAGATCTTTTACAAGATATGTTTTCAAAGCATAAAGATTTAGAATTAATCAATTTGCAAAGCAAAGAACCTATCATTGTTAAAAACCTTGAGAATATACAGGGTGATGAGCGTGATGTTATTTTGTTATCTGTTTGTTATGGGCCTGATAATAAGGGCAAGATGTATTATCGTTTTGGACCAATTAATAATCCTGGCGGAGAAAAGAGATTGAATGTTGCAATTAGTAGAGCAAGATATGAAATGATAGTCTTTGCTTCTTTTGAGCCTGAACTATTAAATAATATGAAATCAGAATCTCGCGGAGCGCAAGAACTTGCTAATTTCTTAAAATATGCTAAATATGGTTCTGATGCTTTAGTTGTTCCTAACGGCAGTGTTATAGAATCAAAAGTTGGTATTGAAAAACAAATTGGAGAAAAACTCCGGGAAAAAGGATATAAAGTTAATATTGATGTAGGTAAATCTTCGTTTAGAGTAGATGTTGGTATTATCAATCCAGATAATGAAAATGAATATATTTTAGGCGTGCTATGCGATTCATATTCATATGAATCTGCCTTGACCTCAAAAGATAGAAATATTGTTCAACCAAATGCACTAGATTTATTGGGTTGGAATATAATGCGTGTATGGTCCTTTGACTATTACGATAATCCTAAACAAGTAATTGATGATATCTGTAAGAAGATTGAAGACATTAGACAACATCCAGAAGAATATAAGCATTCAGCGTTAGATAATCCTCAAATGAATATTGAGTTTGAAAGTAAAGATATTAAACAAGAGAATTACTCAAAGCCATATATCATGTATGAAAAACAGTACGATATATATGGTACAAGAAACGAAAACATGAATGTTAAACTTAAAATAATAGAAGACATTCTAAATAATGAAGCTCCTATTTCTGAAGAGTTGTTAAGAAATCGTTTTGCAAATGCTATTGGGGCAACAAGAGCTGGTCCATCTATTCAAGAAGATATGTTTTATTGCTTAAGAAACCTTGGCGTTAAGAAAAATACAAATTATAGTCAAACCAAAAACTTTTATTGGAGAAAAGACCAATCTAGTGATTTAGATTACTATCGTGTTGGTGGAGAAAAACCAAGAGCTATGGATGATGTTCCAAAAGAAGAACTTATTGTTGCAATTAAAGAAGTCTTACTTAATAATGGTCCAATATTTAAGGAAGATCTTAAGCGTTATGTAGCTCTTGCATTTGATATAAAAGCAGTTGGAAGAAAGGTTGATGTTACAATTGATGATTGTGTACAGTGCTACCTATCAAAGAATCTATTAACCATGATTGATAACGATACAAGAATAGCACTAGTGTCACAGGTGCAAGAAAAAATTAAATAAACATCTCCC
>DNJQ01000149.1:0-4646 GCA_003497225.1 Bacillota bacterium
CAATTTCGCAAATCAATTTAGGAAACAATTCCATTAGTCGATTAGAGATTGTTTCTTCACTGAACTCCTTTAATTTAGCACGCTATTATTACTATTTTAATTCTGGAAGTTGCCCATCACATTACAATCCAAAGGTGTATTTGAGTACCGTCCAAAGTGTGGCATTTGAATGGAATCAAGATTTTGAAAGCGACCAAAAATATAAGCCTGGAAACGCCGACGGCAGTAGTCATGAAAAAAGTGGCAGTTGTTTTCTCTGCATTAAGTTATATTATCTCTATCAAAGTCATGATATTTATTAAAGTTACTACTCCATTATATTTAGTTCTACATAATCATCATAAGAGATTTTATTAAACTTTCATTTTATGAATTTCCTAAAACTTTCTAAAAAGCTTCAATCATATTATCACTTTGCCCATTTCATTCATATATTGAATTGTCAGGGCAAAAATGAAAAAAGAATTTAAAACAGATGGCATTAGAGGTATAGCACAAGAAGACTTTGGTCCCGAGATGTTCTTTAAAATAGGAAACTTTATCGGCCAAAATTCAGGCTTTATTCTAGTTGGAAAAGATACTCGTGAAACAAGTAACTTATATGCTCAAAGTGTAATTAATGGCGCAATATCTTCTGGCTGTGATGTATTTGATGTTGGTGAGTGCACCACGCCAGCTTTAGCATGTTTAACTAAACATTACGGCGCTAATTATGGTGTAATGATTACTGCAAGTCATAATCCTTATATTTATAACGGAATAAAGATTTTTAATAAAATTGGAGAAAAAATTAATGAAGTTCTTCAAAGTAAAATCAGTGAAGTAATTAATATAGAACCTTTTGTGCCGTCCTATTCTTTATCCTTAGGTAAAATATACGATAAAAGTTCTTACCTAATAGATATCTATCTTAAAGAAATATTTGAAGAGTTTGATCTTTCTTCATTAAAGGAAGAAAACTTCCTTATTGATGCTAGTAATGGTGGTGGATATCTTCTTTTACCTGCTCTATTTCACGGTTATGGAATTGATAACTTTTATACTATTGGAAATAAGCCAAATGGAAAAAACATCAACGATAATGTTGGGTCATTACATTTTGCTAACAAAATTAATTTATTAAATAAATATAAATGTAAATTTGGTTTTGCTTTAGATGGTGATGGGGATAGACTTATAGGTTTATCATCTTCGGGTGTTTTAGATGGTGATATTCTATCTTATCTAATCATTAAATATAATCTTAAAAAATACTCTGCTGGAGCGGTTGTAACTCCAATAACCAACCGAAAAATCATCTCACTTCTTACTGATTTAGGACTAAAAATATACCAAAGCTCAGTAGGAGATCAAAATGTTTATAACGAGATGCTTTTAAGAGGTTGCAAAATTGGGTTTGAAAAATCAGGACATATTCTCTTTTTTAATCACCCTTGCGATGGAATATATTCAATCTGTCAGTTCCTTACTACTTATATAAAAAATAAGGAAGAGATAACTAAGGAACTTCAAAATCCTTTAATTAATCCATCCACCATGATTAATCTTAAAATTAAAAATGAAGATGAATGTTTAAAGAAAATTAACAGCGAAGAATTCCAAAATAAGACAAAAAAATTACTTGGTAATAACAGTTATATCTATATAAGAAAAAGTGGTACAGAAAACCTTTTAAGAATTTATTTAGAAGGTGAAAGTGAAACAAAAATTAAACATAGTAAAGCATTTATTTTAGAAGAGGTGAAAGCATATTTATGTGCGGAATAGTGGGAGTTAGTAATGACTCGAATGCTTATAAAATAATCATTGAAGGTTTAGAAAATTTAGAATATCGCGGCTATGATAGTGCAGGATTTTTTCTTGCACCAAATAAAATATATAAAACAACTTCAAGAGTTGCGAGTTTAAAATCAAAAAATAAAGATATCGTTTCTAATTGCGGTATGGGTCATACAAGATGGGCTACAACAGGAAAAGTTAGCATTAAAAACGCTCATCCTCACCAAAGTTATCACAAAAAATTTGTCCTTGTTCATAACGGAATTATCTCTAACTATTTAGAATATAAATATAAGTTAATTAAAGAAGGATATGTATTTAAAAGCGATACCGATTCTGAAGTTATAGTAAATTATCTAGAATATTTATATTCTCAAAATAGCGATATGGATTATTGCTTAAAAAAACTAATCGAAGATCTAAAAGGTGAAATGGCTTTAATCATCAGCATGAAAGGTGATGAAGGATTATACTTTGTTAAAAAGGGATCGCCACTAGTCGTAGGTAAAAAAGATTCATCTTTTTATTTAGCTAGCGATGTTTTAGCAATATCAAATTATAGCGATAGCTTCTATTTCCCTAACGATGGTGAATATGGTTATGTTTCAAAAAGCAATTCCTATGTCATTAATAAAAACGAGCAAAACTCAATAACTTTTAATCAAGAACAATTTGAAAATAATACTACTACGAGCACTGGTTTTTCTTGCTTTTTATTAAAGGAAATATATGATCAAGTAAATTTAATCGATGCGATAAGTAAAACCTATACTTCCGGAAATAAATTATCACTATATTATCAAGATATTAAAAAAAGTTTAAAATCATCTAAACACATTAATCTTATCGGTTGTGGAAGTAGCTTTAATGCTGCTTCATATATTAAATCCTTAGATCATTCGAGTCACATTTCAACATATGTAGGAAGTGAATATGTAAAAATAAATAAAGATGAAACTTATATTCTTATAAGTCAATCTGGTGAAACATATGATCTAATTCAGTTAGCTAAAAAAATTAAAAAGAAAAAAGCTAAAATGATCGTTTTAACTAACACCCCTCACTCCACTTTAGCTAGAATGTCTGATATAACTTTAAATATGTGTGCCGGATATGAAAAAAGCGTCGCCGCAACTAAAAGTTTTCTTGCTTCTATAACTATTTTAACTTTATTAACTAAAGACATATCAAATGTAACTAATTACCTTAACAAGGTTAAACGGTCAATTAAATATACGCTTAAACATGAAGATAAGTTTAATGACTTGGCTAAAAAAATCAGCAAACTTACATCTTTATACTATATCGGAAAAGATATTGACTATGCCATTTGTCAAGAAGGCGGACTAAAACTAAAAGAGATATCTTATCTTCATGTTGAAGCGATGCTTTCAGGAGAATTAAAACATGGGCCTATTGCGACAGTAAATAAAAAGTTTGGAGCCTTAGGAATCTCAACTAAATCTTCTAGTGATGAAAAAATTAAAACGGCATTAGCAGAAGTTAAGTGCCGCAAAGCTCCAGTCTTTTTCCTTTCCCTAAGCAAAGATATTTCTGAAATAAGATTCCTTAAAGGTCCAAAATATCTTACCGGCGTTGGAATAATAATTGGACTACAGATTTTAAGTTACAAAGTTGCAAATATATTAAAAAGAGATATCGATAAGCCGCGAAATCTCGCTAAATCCGTCACAGTTATTTAGCGTAGATATTCATTGATTCAATCTCAACTCCGCATTTCTCAGCTTCAGAAAGAATGCTACTAGATAAAGCATCCTTATCTAAAACATCGTTTAGTTTTTCCGAGATCCATTCAATAAAACAATGTCCATTATAGTGATACATTTTAGGATCAACTATCTTATGTTCAATTTCTAAAGAAAAGTTATTTAACTTAATGATAGTCTTTTTAATTAAAAGCGAATAATTTCCTACCACATGATATAAAAATGGGTGACGGAAATAAACTCCTTCTTTTAAAACCTCGTGAAAATTTCCTGCAATCTCAATAATCTTAGCGTGATTCTTCTTAACTACTGTAATCCCGCAAAGTACTAAAATAACTGCTCCAATCGCTAAAGATACGGCGACAATAATAAGTAATAACGTTCCCATTTTCGTTAAGTATAGCAATTTTAAGTAATTGGAGCAATATTTTCTATCGTTAATTTCTCTTCAAAATAATGAAATTCAACAATATTTATTACATATAATAGAACATGAAATACAACATCTATTCTTTAACCAGCAATAATAAACCATCCTTATTATTTATTCCTGGATGGAACAATTCGATAAATAAAGGATTCATCCATTACTTAAGTAACTATTATTCCGTTCTAGCTTTATCGCTAGAAGGAATAGATCCTCTTTTAAGTTGTGAAAAATTATATTCCACAAAAGAATATGTTCAGCAAATAAAAGATATCTTAACTGAACATAATTTTGTTCCAGAACTTGTAATCGGTCATTCGTGTGCGAATAAATTTATCGTTCAAATCGATTTTTCCTGTCCAACAATATTAGTTGCCCCATCAATATTTAAACCAAGTTTTTTCGCTCGTTTAAAAGTAAAAATAAAGATAAGAAGAAATAAAATAGCAAAGCGTTTGGCCAAAGTATTTAAAATAACTCTTTCTAAAAAATATTTAGGATCGATTGATTACCAACAAACGAATGAAAATAACCGCAAATTATTTCTCTATTTAAAGGATTATTATCCTTCTAGTTTTGCTGGTAAAAAGAGTGATTACTATATTATCGGCTATAAAAATGATTCTTTGGTATTAAAAAAGAATTTATTGCGTGGCGCTAAGAAAAAAAAGTTAACTAAACCATTATTCTTTAATGGAACTCATTCTTCCATC
>DNJQ01000149.1:4937-5088 GCA_003497225.1 Bacillota bacterium
TCCATCTACGATAATCCCGAAGAATTAATAAATTGGATTAATAAAAATGATCATAATTAATATAACTATCTTATCTATTTTGGCTTTTATTGAATCATATTTTGATACCGCCATTCTTCAAAACCAATATTATGAACTAAAAAGGTATTTT
>DNJQ01000138.1 GCA_003497225.1 Bacillota bacterium
GTTCCAGGAATTAAGGGAGATTGCCAGGGTACCGCTCGCGGTAAAGCTACTTCGTACCTTCACCTCTCGCATGTTTTCGGTCGAATGTCTGCTATAAGAGGAGGTTACTCTAATTCAAATACACCTGTATATAGTTGATAATATTTTCCGTGCTTGGCAATAAGTTCCTGATGGTTACCTCTTTCAATGATACGTCCATTTTCTAATACCATAATTACATCACATTTTTGTACTGTTGATAAGCGGTGAGCAATAAAGAATACTGTTCTACCATGCATAATTTTATCTGTTCCCTCTTGAACTAAAGCTTCGGTTCTTGTATCAATTGATGAAGTTGCTTCATCCATAATCATTACTGGAGCGTCGGCAACGGCGGCACGAGCGATGGAAAGGAGTTGTCTTTGTCCTTGTGAAAGATTCGCGCCATCAGAAGTTAACATCGTATTAAACCCTTGTGGAAGTCTTGTAATAAAATCATATGCGTTGGCGGTTTTAGCTGCGGCATAAACTTCTTCATCAGTTGCATCAAGTCTTCCGTAACGGATGTTTTCCATAACCGTTCCAGTGAAGAGATTGGTATCTTGTAAAACTATTCCTAAGCTTCGACGCAGATCAGATTTCTTTATCTTATTGATATTAATCCCATCATATCTAATCTTTCCATCAGCGATATCGTAGAATCTATTAATTAAATTAGTAATGGTGGTCTTTCCTGCTCCAGTAGCACCAACAAAGGCTACTCTTTGACCTGGTTCAGCGTATAAAGTTATATCGTGAAGAACTATCTTATCTGGGTTATATCCAAAATCAACATCAAACATTCTTATATCACCACATAGTTTTGTGTAGGTGATTTCTCCAGTTTTGGCGTGTGGATATTTCCACGCCCACATCCCTGTTTTTTCTTCACACTCAATGATATTTCCATTTTCATCATATTTGGCATTAACTAAAGTTACATAACCGTCATCAACTTCTTCTTCTAACTCCATGAGGTTATAAACTCTTTTTGCCCCGGCTAGACCCATAACAATGGTATTAGTTTGCATTGATATTTGATTGACGTTACGTGAAAACTGACGGGCCATGCCTAAAAATGATACAACATAACCCATTTCAAAGCGAACTATTCCTCTTAAAGTTAAATTCGGAACTTTATTGATGAAAAGAATTGTTCCAACAACGGCGACAATGACATATAAGATGTTTCCAATATTTCCAACTACCGGGCCTAAAATATTACCATTAGTATTTCCCTTAACGGAACAAGAACGAAGATATTCGTTCTTCTTTTGGAAATCTTCATAAGTCTCTTTTTCGTGACAGAATACTTTTATAACTTTCATTCCGTTCATCGATTCTTCAACAAATCCTTCAACTTCACCGATGGCTTTTTGTTGTTTAATGAAGTATTTGCTCGCTGTTCCACCATATTTACGGGAAACAAAGACCATAGCGAAAACACCAGCAAAAACGATAAGTGCAAGATAAATTGAATAAGTTAGCATGATTATAATTAAAGCTATTAAGATTGAACCGCTTGATATAATGGCTGTAAAGGAAGAAGAAACAAGTTCTCTAATGGTATCAATATCATTAGTATAAATAGACATGATATCACCATGAGTATGGGTATCAAAGAAACGAATGGGAAGTTTTTCCATCTTATTGAATGTTCTTTTACGAATGTGATTCAAAAAGTTTTGAACTAAAACTGCATTCATTTGGGTATAGATGATATTTGCTATTAAACCCACGGTATATATTCCCGCCATGATCAAAATATATTTCAGCAAAGTATTTGATAGTTCAGCAAAAGTCATGTTGTTTTCAATTGATGGTGCGATGACGTTATTGATGATTTGCGCGAGGAAAATTGAACCAGTAGTTTGGGAAACTGCTGAAAGAATGATACAAATAGTGATTAAGATCAATTTCCACCTTGCAAATTCCCATAAATCTTTAATAAGTCTTTTTAGGTGCTTTAAAGTTTCTCCGCGCTTGGCTTTTATTTTAGTATTATTTACTTTAGTTTTGGCTTCCATCTTCATCACCTACCTTATTTTGAGAATAATAAACTTCTTGATAAATCTTATTGGTCTTAAGTAATTCATCGTGTTTACCAATAGCATCAATTTTTCCGTCATTCATAATTATTATTTGATCAGCATCGCTAACTGAGGATATACGCTGAGCAATAATTATCTTTGTAATTTGAGGATTATTTTCTTTTAAACCCTTACGGATTAACATATCAGTTTTTGTATCAACTGCACTAGTTGAGTCATCTAGAATTAAAACCTTCGGCTTTTTAAGCAAAGCTCGAGCGATACATAAACGTTGCTTTTGTCCACCACTAACGTTACTTCCCCCTTCCTCAATAAAGGTATCATAACCTTTAGGGAAAGACTGAATAAATTCATCAGCGCAAGCAGTTTTACAAGCTTCAATCATTTGTTCATCCGTCGCTTCTTTATCACCCCAGCGCAAATTCTCTTTAATCGTTCCACTAAAAAGAAGATTCTTTTGAAGAACAACAGAGATTTGATTTCTTAAAACTTCGATGTCATATTCTCTTACATCATGTCCACCAACATAAATTGCGCCTGAACTTACATCATATAGACGTGAAATTAGATTGACTAAAGACGTTTTTCCAGATCCAGTAGAACCTAATATTCCTACCGTTTGACCAGATTTAATATTTAAATTAATGTTTTCTAAAACATTTTTATCCGCATCCGCTTTATATTTAAAATTAACATTTTCAAATACGATATCACCACTTGCTACATCCATTATAGGATTTTCAGGATTAACGATGTCGGACTTAGTTAACATCACTTCTTTAATTCTTCGTGCTGATTCAAGTGACATACTTAAAGTAACAAAAATCATTGCTAACATCATCATGGAAGAAAGAATTTCTAGTCCATAAGTATTTAAACTAGATATTTCACCAACGGAGAAATCTATTTTTCCTGGGAAGACGATAAATTCATGAGTTACAGCAGTTTTAGCACCAAAATAACATAAAAGCATGATAGCAACATGAATGAATATTTGCATGACCGGATTATTTAATGCGACTATTCTTTCAGCCTTTTTAAAATTTTGTGAAAGATCATTAGAAGCAAAAGAAAATTTTTCCTTTTCATGTTCTTCCCTAACATAGGATTTAACAACTCTTATACCTTTGATGTTTTCTTGAACAGAGTTATTTAAATTATCGTATTTTGTAAATGCCCGACGGAATATCTTCATCGTTACACGAACGATAGTAAAAAGAATAATACCTAAAGCAGGAAGCAATAAGACATAGATTAAGGCGAGTTCATAATTAATCATGAATCCCATAATAATTGCCATTATTAACTGCAAAGGACAACGAATAACAATTCTTAATATCATTTGAAAAGCCATTTGGCACATTTGAACATCCGTAGTTAAACGCGTAACTAAAGAAGAAGTTTTAAAACTATCGATGTTACTAAAAGAAAAGTCTTGAATCTTTTTAAATAGATCTCCACGCAAATTTTTAGCAAATCCGGTTGAGGCTCTTGCTCCAAATACCGCACCACCGATGCCACAAAGCAAAGATATAGTAGCCATAACGATAAGTAATAAACCATATAACAAAACTTGCTTTATTTCTGGATTATCAGCTTGCATGATATTGATCAAATCCTTACCAATAAAAACGATAAAACTTTCCATCAAAACTTCAAGTACCATTGCTATCGGAGTTAAAATGGCGTAAATTTTGTATTCTCTAATTGATTTTGCCAGTAGTTTTAACATCTTATTCCTCCTTTAAACAATTTCTAATTTTTATAAGATTGTTCATAAAGTTCATTAATTCCTCATTAGTGAACTGCTTTTGAAGTTCTAATTCAATCTTATCAAGTTCTTTTTTAAACCCTTCAACTATCTCTTTTCCACTATCAGTTAGCTCGATATTTCTATAACGCGCATCACTTTCTGGACTACGGCGAAGCAAATATCCATGCTTTTCCATATTGGAAATTAGATCTGATATCGTGCTTTTATGGACGGAAAACTCCTTTTCAATATCTTTTTGATAAACCACTTCATTTTGATGATAAAACAAATAATTAAGTATAAACATCGAGCGCTGACTTAACTCAGGATGAGTATACATAAAATAACTATGGTCTATTCTTTTTGAAAAAGCTGACATAGTCTTTTTTAGTTCAAAACCCAAACGAATATTTTCTTTCATAACAAACTCCAATAATATAGTTAGTTTTGTAAACAAACTATATTTTATTCAAACATATTTATATTGTCAACACACTATTTTTCGACGTAATTATCTTTAAAATAAGATAAAATCGCTTTTCTTGTTACTATCCCAATAAACCTTCCTAAATCATCAACAACTGGAACAAAACTTTGATTGATAGCAAGTTCAAATAAGTTCTCAATCTTTTCTAATGTACTTATCGCTTTGTTATCGCGTCTCCTTTTGATCTTTAAGACATTAATCTTTTCAATATCAAGTAAATCTAAGTCTTTATGCTCTTTTAAGTACCATAAAACATCACCCTCAGTTATAGTCCCGATATAACATCCTTTTGAATCAATTATCGGTATCGCTGAATAGTGATAATACTCTAACTTTTCTATCGTTTGCCTTATACTAAAATCTTCTTCAATATAAGCGACATTCTTTTTAGGTGTAAGAAAAAATAATATATTTGTCATATCATCCCTCTAATTAGATTTTACAATAAATATATATATTTATCTATCTA
>DNJQ01000024.1 GCA_003497225.1 Bacillota bacterium
ATTTAATTCACTTGGAATCAAGGAGTATATATCTTTAACTAGTAATGTTTTTTCTTTAGTATATTTAGAGATATCTAACTTATATAATTTATCGATTGATTCATGCAAATAAAAAACATCTTGTAGATTAGGAGTTTGGATAAACTTATCAACCACTTCTGGAAATCCCCCAACAATAGTATATAGGTTGAATAAATTAATCATCTGCTTATGGACTATATTATCAATAGGAAGTAAGTTTTTAAACTGATATTCCAAGTAATTAATAGTATCTCTTGAAACTCCGTTAGCAATAGCAAATTCTTCAAAATCAAGAGGATACATTTCTAAAATATCGATATACCCAACCGGTAAAGAATCAATATTATTGTAACAAATACCAAGCAATGAACCACTAAAAATATATCTATAAGATCCATCTTCAATTAAAAATTTTACTTTTGTTATAATATCATCAACAGCTTGAACTTCATCTATAAAAATTACTGTTTCTCCCTTAATTAAAGTCTTTGTAGCTAGAGCACTTATCTTAATCAATAATTCTTTGGCATTATTAATTGTTTTAAACGCTTCTTTTGCTAAATCATTTTCGTATAAATTAAGTTCAATAAAAGAATTACTATTCTTTTTCAAAAACTCTCTAATAAGAAAAGTTTTTCCTACTTGTCTTGCACCATCAACTAATAAGGCTTTTTTATTATTAGAATCATACCATTTTTTTAAATTTTTATAGGCTTTTCTAAATAGCATTATATCACCCCTTGCATTTTTACAACCTTATTATAACTAAATAATTGCATTTATACAACCATAGTAGTACACATTATATGTATTTTTCTAACATTACTTTTTTTTTAGTATTGAGAAGTAGAAAGAGGAGCAATTTCCTCTTTCTTTTTCAGTATTCTTGTTGAAGCTTTATATTATTGATATAATTTAATTTGAGCGAGGATTGTTTATGAAGAAAAATAGTGGAACTATCGAAGTTCAAAGTGTAGAAGAATTCTATAAAGCTATAGAAGATGGCTATTTTTTTAATAGAGTAGTTGTTTCTAAAGATATTGCTGATAAGTTATATGAATATGTTTTAAATCTTGAGGAATCACCTTTTAATATTAATATTATTGGTGATTGTTGCTTCTATGGTTGCGGAATAGAAGAAAACTATGCTAAGGCGTTTTATTGGTATATGAAATCTGCTGAACAGGGCTTTGCCGAAGCTCAATATAATGTTGCTCTTTGTTATGAAGAAGGTTATGGAGTTGAAAAGGACAAGAAGAAATGTTTCTACTGGATGTCTTTAGCGGCTAATCAAGGTTTTACTGATGCCGAATATAAATTAGGGTTCTTTTATGAAAATGGTGAAGGTGTTAGAAAAGATTTAAAGAAAGCATTTTATTGGTATGGAAAAAATGCTGAAGCTAATGAACCATTAGGTCAATGCGCTTTAGCTTATTTTTATATAAATGGTGTTGGAGTTGAACCTGATTTTAACAAAGGATTTTACTGGAATAAGAAGGCTGCTGATCAAGGTTTTAGTCCAGCACAGTATCTTATAGGTAAACATTATTTAGAAGGTGCAGGGGTAGAACAAAATATTGAAGAAGGTTTAAATTGGTTAAAAAAATCTGCTGATCAGGATAATACCGATGCTCAATATACTTTAGGTATGCTGTATTTAAAAGGTGACTATGTTGAAAGAGATTTTGAAAAATCGGTATATTGGTTAACTAAAATTGCGATAAAGGGTGATGTTGATGCTCAGTGCTTTTTAGGAAACTATTATGAAGATGAAGATAATGAACTGTCATTTTCTTGGTTTTTAAAAGCTGCTAATCAAGATTATCCCGAAGCACAGTTTAGCGTTGCTACTTTTTATGATGAAGGAAAAGGCATAGAGAAAGATCCGGAAAAAGCATTTTATTGGTATTTAAGAGCAGCAGAAAACGATATAAGTGAAGCAGAGTATAACGTTGGATATAGTTATGAATATGGAATAGGTGTAGAAAAGGACATTAGTCAAGCACTTTATTGGTATAACGAAGCTGCCGAAGATTATGATTATAGAGCAATGTTACAACTAGGATCAATGTATCATGAAGGAAAAGGCGTAATAAAAGATTATGATAAGGCTTTTTATTGGTTTAAAATAGCTGCAGCATGTGGCGAACCGACTGCTCAATGCGCATTAGCCTATTGCTATGAGAATGGTGAAGGAACAGAGAAGAACCCTAAAGAAGCTTTCCGTTGGTATAAAAAGTCAGCAAGACAAGGTGACTCTTATGCTCTTTACGCCGTCGGTAGTTGCTATGATGATGGATTTGGAGTAGAACAAGATCACCGTAAAGCTAATAACTGGTATAAAAAAGCCGCAGAAAAAGGGGAAGTCGAAGCACAGTTTTGTTTAGGTGTTTCATATGAATATGGAGAAGGAATAAAGAAAGATATAAAAAAAGCTATATTTTGGTATGAAAAAGCTGCTGAGCAAAATCATGCCGAAGCACAGTTTAATTTAGGAAACATTTATTATTTTCATCGAGAACTAGATGAAGACTTAAGCAAAGCTTTTTGTTGGTTTAAAAAAGGAGCAGAAAATGGGAATGACCGAGCGCAGTTTAACGCAGGAATATTTTACTATTACGGACTGACTGAGAAAGAGGAAGAAGAAAAAGGATTAGAACTAATAGAAAAATCAGCAGAGCAAGGTTATGATTTAGCCAAAGAATGGTTGGCTAAGAAAAAGAAAGAAAATGAAGAAATATCTAAAAATGACGAAGAATAAATTACTATGAAAGCACTATTTTTATAAAAAGATACTTTTTTAGCAATTATTCTCTTTACGAAAAAATAAATTGTGTCGTATAATATTAAATCATGGAAACACAAAAACAAAATAAAAGTGGTCTTTTGATTATCCTTAGCGGTCCCAGCGGAGTCGGTAAGGGAACTGTCCGTCGATTAGTCATGGCGGACAAATCTTTAAACCTTCACTATTCTGTCTCAATGACAACTAGAAGTCCAAGAGATCGTGAGGTCAATGGACGCGATTATTTTTTTGTGACGGAAAAAGAATTTATTGAACACATCGAAAATAAAGATTTTTTAGAATATGCCCGTTTTGTCGATAATTATTACGGCACACCTAAACACTATGTTGATAAACTTTTAGAAGAAGGTAAAAATGTATTTTTAGAGATTGAAGTCCAAGGAGCGATGAAAGCGATGCAGTTATATCACGGCGAAGGGTTGACTTCAATCTTTTTAGTTCCCCCATCTTTTGAAGAACTTGAATCGCGCATCAGACATCGCCGCAGTGAAACTGAAGAAGTTATCCATGAGCGTTTATCCAAAGCCCAAAAGGAAATGGGAATGAAATATCATTACGATTATTGTGTTTTAAATGATTCCGTTCAAAGAGCGGCTAATGAAATCAAAAAAATTATTAAGCAAGCGATAAAATCTCATCAGGAGAGAATGAGTAAATAGTATGCTATATTTACTAAAGGTTTTGCTTCGCGATGGTACTTCTTCTAATGATAAAATTGCTACATATAAACTAAATACTGATTATGAAGTGGGTTTTTCTTCTCGAGTTATAGTTAGATATAAAATGCTTAGCCAAGTTTTTGGCTTTGTTTTTGAATGTCAACCTATTGAAAACGATTTAGTAGAATATCCTTTTGTCACAAATCTAATGGATGAAAGACCGCTATTAGAATCGGAAAAAGATTTAATATTTTTTGCTTCATCTTATTATAAAGTAGGAATATTTGAAGTTTTATCAACCATTCTTCCTTTTAATGGTGAGGTTAAAGAAACTAGAGCAATCTATTTTCAGGCCGTAGTTCCACCACCTCTTTCTTATCTATCAAAACTTGAATATGAATTATATCGAAAAGTTGTGGGAAAGGGGGAAGTTTTAGCTTCTTCTTTAGGGCAAAAAAATACTGCGGCTAAATTAGTTAAAAAAGGTTATTTGCGCAAAGTTTATAAAGAAACCGAAAGTCGAAATTTAGCACCGTTATTTTTTGATTATTCTTTAGATGAGGAAGGAAAAAATATTGTCGAAAAAATCGAAAATAGTTCTAAAGATGTTGTTTTAAAAATTAGTGATAATCGAAGAAAGTTTGAGGTCTACCGGGAACTTATTGCAAAAAGACTCAAGGAAAAAAAGAGCGTTGTTTTGATTTTAAAAAGTGTTGATCGAAATTCTTTGCACCTTTCCTTTTTAAGAGAGTCTTTTAAAGAATATATGGTGATTTTTGATCGCGTTATGTCTAATCATATTAAAGTGACTGAACAAAAGAAACTTTTAGATAAAGAAGCAGTATTAGTTATTGGAACACCTGAAATAATCTTTTATTCCATTCCAAATCTTGATTTAATTATTTGCGATAGCGCGGAAAGTATGGTGTATAAGATGAAAGCCGCACCACACATAAATTTCCGTAAGATGGCGCTTGAAAAAGAACATACGGGTAAAATAATTATGTCTTGTTATTCACCCACCATCTCGCTTCGCGCTCGGGTAGAAAGAGAATATTACGATTATATTGAAAATAAGGAAAAACAGAAAAGTTATAAGTTATTTGATAAATCCGACGATATATTTTCTCCCCAATTAATAGAGAAGATAAACGAAGTTATTAGTAAAGGAAAACAAGTAGTTATCTATCATTCAACTCGCGGCTATGCCCCAATATATAAATGTCACATCTGTTCAACTATTGCTAGATGTCCAACTTGTGATGTTCCTTTAACTTATTATAAAGACGATCAAAAACTAGTTTGTTTACAGTGCGGATATAAAAGAGATAGTGAAGATTATACCTGTGAAAGATGCGGTGGAGATAGATTTGATCAGTACGGCTTTGGAACGATGAAAATTGCAGAGAAGCTTGAAGAAATCTTTCCTGATAAAAAGATAGCTAGATTAGATAATGATATTGCTAAGATTCATGAATTTGAAAACGAACTTACATCCTTTGCTTTAGGGTATAGTCAAATTCTCGTTGGAAATCAAATCGTCTCAGCAAATTTATATATGCCAAAGGTTGATTTAATCATCATTATGGACATCGATTGGATATTAAATCGTCGCGAATTTGATATAGAAGAAAAGACCTACAATCTTTTATCGAGCTTATTAAGTCAAGTTAATGAAAATGGCGAAGCGATATTATTAACTAACGAAAAAGAAAATAATGTCATCAATCTTTTAGCTAAGCAAGACTATGATAGTTATTATAATTATGCCCTAAATAAAAGGAAACTTTTAAAAGATCCACCATATTACTATATCGTTGATTTAGTCTTGCGTGGATATAAAAGAGCTGAATTAGAATCCTTATCTTCGCGCTTTATCGAATTGATTAGAAAAGAACTTGAAGGCAAAAGATGTCTTATCGTAGGACCAAGTCCAATAAGTTATTTAGGAACTAATCGAAGATATTCCACTTCAACTCAAATAAAATATAAGGATCGTAGCGAGATCGATTCACTTTTAGAGAGATTAAAAGTTATTAAACTTCCTCCAGAAATGGAATTAGATATTAATATTGATCCATATGTTGATTGATATTTAATATAGATATTGTAAAATAATAGCGAGGTAATATTATGGTTGTTATAAAAAATTATGGACTAGAAGAAGAAATAGTTAGCGAATTATCATCGGTTTTATCAAGCGATATCGCTTCTTTATGCGAGTGTGGAGAAAACGATGTGGTATTTATTTCTTCGGGTAATGTCTATCATAAAGGCTTTGATCAAATGGACTACTTCGCTTATGTTGAAGTACTTATTCCAGGAAGATTAAAAAAGGTCGGAAATCTTGAAGTTAATTTATTAGCGGTTTTAAAGAAACAATATTTAGATCGAGTGATAAATGGTCAGTTCGTCTTTATTTATACAGATGAAAATAGTTCGCGAGATTTAAGAAGCGGAGATTATCCACTTTTCTTAAATGAAGATAATGCTATTACTTTAGATATGGATGAAGATGAACATGAACATGAGCATCATGCTGGTGTAGATATTTTCGATATGGATGATGAAGATTAATTATTTATTTTGACATTTATTATATTTAAGTATATACTTTTTTTGTCTCCGATGAATGGATTTGCCACCCAGGAGGAGAAACGCTGCTCAGCGTAAAAGAGCTAATTGAGTGCTTATGAACTAGGATGGTACCGCGGATTATTCCGTTCCTAGATTAGCGCTTTTTTTATGGAGGTAGAAACATGAAGTACATGACTAGCGATGAAATAAGAGATACGTGGTTAAATTTCTTTAAAGAGAAGGGACATTATATTGAACCTTCAGCGAGTTTAATTCCCCAAAATGATCCAACTTTATTATGGATTAATGCTGGTGTTGCCGCATTAAAGAAGTATTTTGATGGAAGAGAACAGCCACCGCATAGAAGAATAACTAACGCTCAAAAAGCCATTCGTACTAATGATATTGAAAATGTTGGTCATACTTCCCGTCACCACACCTTCTTTGAAATGTTAGGTAACTTTTCAATCGGCGATTATTTTAGAAATGAAGTAATTGTCTGGGCAAGTGAACTATTAACTAGTGAAAAGTACTTCGGTTTTCCAAAAGATAAATTATATATCACTTATCATCCAACCGATTTAGATACCAAAAATTTATGGATTAAATGCGGCTTTGATGAATCTCATTTAATTCCTTTAAGTTCAAACTTTTGGGAAGTTGGACAAGGACCTTGTGGCCCAGATACTGAGATTTATTTTGACCGCGGAGAAAAATATGATCCAGATAAAGTAGGAATTGATTTATTAAAGAACGATTTAGATAATGACCGTTATATTGAGATTTGGAATATCGTCTTTTCGCAGTTTAATGCTGAACCAGGTAAAGAAAGAAAAGACTATAAAGAACTTCCACAAAAAAATATCGATACTGGAGCAGGGCTAGAAAGATTCGCTTGTGTTATTCAAGGTGTAGATACCAATTTTGAAACAGATCTATTTATGCCCTATATAAACTTTTTAAAAGAACACAGCGATGTTCCTTATGAAGGAAAGAACAAATATTCCTATCAAGTTATTGCTGATCACATTCGTTCAATAACTTTCGCTTTAAGCGATGGAGCGAATTTTTCTAACGAAGGAAGAGGATATGTTTTGCGTCGACTTTGTCGAAGAATGACCCGTCAAGCTCAAGTTTTACATATCGATAGTTCACTTTTAGTCGATTTGGTCGATGAAGTTGTCGATAACATGAAACACTTTTATCCTTATTTAGTTGAAAAGAAAGACCGCGTTAAAAAGATGGTCGATAGTGAAATTAAAAAGTTCATGACAGTATTAAACGATGGAACGAAAAGAATAGAAGCCCAATTAAAAAATTGCCCAAACGGAATAATGGACGGACATATCGCTTTTATGCTTTCTGATACTTATGGAATACCATTAGACTTAACTATTGAAATTTCTAGTGCTCATAATATTAAGGTTGATGAAGATTTATATAATCAGCTTTTAAAAGAACAGAAAGAGAAAGCGAGAAAAGCGCGTGGGGAGAGAAATTCATTCCTCAGTCAAAGCAAAGATTTACTTGAATTTACTGAACCGAGTGAGTTTATCTATGATGAAATTAATGATTTAAAGAGCAAAGTCATTGGCTTATTTATCGACGGTAAAAGAGTTAAAGAATTAACTGAAGAAGGCGATGTTGTTTTTTCTAAAACGACATTCTACGCTGAAAGCGGTGGTCAAGTTTCAGATAGAGGAACTATTAAAAACGATGATTGTGAAGCGGATGTAGTTTCAGTAAATAAGGCTAATCACAAGCAGTTTATGCACCACGTTAATATTGCTTATGGCAGTATTAAAGAAGGTGATGAATTCATTTTAAGACCAGATTATGTTAGACGTAATTTAATTAAAAAGAACCATTCTGCTGCTCATTTACTTCAAAAAACTTTACAAGAACTATTAAGCAAAGATATCCATCAGGAAGGATCTTTTGTTTCAGAAGATGAGATGCGTTTTGATTTTAACTATGATGAAAAAATATCTGATGATAAACTTTCCGAAATAGAAAAGAGAATGAATGAACTAATTTTAAATAATCTTGGATGTAAAACTACGATTATGGATAAATCTGAAGCTTTAAAAACTGGAGCTATGGCTTTATTTAATGAAAAATATGACGATAAGGTTCGTGTTGTATCTTTCGAAGATTATTCTAAGGAATTCTGTGGTGGAACTCATGTATCAAGTTCTATCGATATAATGCAGTTCGTCATTGAAAGTTGTACTTCTATCGCCGCTGGAATAAAAAGAATCGTCGCTTATACTGGTGTAAAAGCTTATGAATATAGGAAAAAACAAGAAGATTCATTGGATGATATGGCGAAACTTTTACAAGTTAAATCTCGCAAGGAGATTAGAACAAAGCTTGAATCATTAAAGAAGAATATCGATGAATTAAAATCTAATGAAAAGGCTCTTGAAGATAAGATGGCGAGCCTATATGTTGATAATCTTCGTTCAAAGAAAAATGTTGTTAATGGTATTACTACTTATTCCAAAAAGTTTGATGGATTAACACACGATCAACTTTTGCAGATGGTTAAGTCTTTAGTTAAAGAAGAAAATACCGCGGTATTTATTGCTTCAAATGGAAAAAGTAAAGCCGAGTTTGTTGTCGGTCTTTCTTTAGATCTTACAAAGAAATATCGTGCAGGAAATATTGTTAAATCTCTTGCGTCAGTTTTAAATGGCTCCGGTGGTGGAAGAGAAGATATCGCTTTTGGTGGAACGCAATCACTTGCTAACTTTGATGCGGCCAAAAATGCTTTTGAGGAAATGTTTAAGTGAAGAAGAACATTTTAGGATTAGATTTAGGAACAACAACATTAGGTATAGCAATTTCTCGTTCAGGTCTTTTAGTTTCTGGATACGAAAACTTTCGTTTTAATAACGGAAGATATGATTTAGCCTTAGAAGAAGTTGAACGTATTGTTAAGGAAGAAAACGTTCAAGCTATTTGTATTGGATATCCTTTGCAGTTATCGGGTAAAGTTTCAGCTATGGCTGTTACCTCTTTAGGTTTCGCTCGTTTAATTGAAGAAAGCACGGGATTAAAAGTTGAACTAATTGATGAAAGATGGTCGACCAAAGAAGCGACAAGAATTTTACAAGATGGTGGAAAAGATGGATTTCAAAGAAAAGAAATCATCGATGAAACAGCAGCAAAATTAATTTTAGAAACTTATTTAGATAAGTTAAGATTAAGTGATAAAAGTGATGAAGATTTATAATAATTATGTTAGACTAATATAGCGAGGTGCAAAATGAAAGAAGAAGAGAGACAAGAAGATATAGCTATCGATTTAGGTGATATTAAACAATATCCAGTCGTTGATATGTATGACGATACTGATAGCACAATTAAAGTAAGAGTTCTATTCAGTTTTGATAATGATTTAAATAAAAGTGAATATTCATTTTGCGTATTGTCTAAAGTAGATAATCCTACTATTCCTGAAGTTGAACACGAAGATATAATCTTCTGTGTCAAACACCGTGAAGACGGGCAGGAAGAAACAATCGATTTAAGTGTTGATAATGAAGAAACTCAAATGGTTAAACAAGCTTTTGTCGATTGGAATGTTCAAAAGAATTCTTAATTAAATTTAATATATATTCATTAATCTCACGCCTTTAGGAATATAATTTTTAATTCTATTATTATTTATTTTCCCATAACCTAGGCGGAGATTTTTATATATAACTAGAACTTCTTTATCATTCATGTCTTTTATATTTTTTTCTATAATTATTTCTTCACCATGCATGAATTTATTCGCTTGA
>DNJQ01000143.1 GCA_003497225.1 Bacillota bacterium
TAAATCTTTTTCTAATCTTTCATCATAATTATAAACTAATTTATATATAGCAAAAATCACGATGCCTTTAATATTAGTAGAACGATAACTTCTTTTAATATTCTTTGTATCAATTTTAGAAAACTTGCCTTGATCAAAAACTATTATTCTTTCTAATCCTTTATAAGCATCATAGTTTTTATAAGTAGCGTTTCCTCTTATTGCTGCTCCAATACTTCCAGGAATGGTATTAACGCCAATAAAATTCCCTGCTTTAAGCCCTTTTATTTTGTTATGAATTTTTGAAATGAGTGTATTACCGGAAACAAAAAGTTCATCACCTTTAATTTTTATTATTTCTTCTTTGACCTTAATAACTTTTCTTTTAATTTCTCTTTTTATAGGTAAAGTATTTGTTCCTCGTCCAAGAATATAATCATCAGCATTATAATCATTTATTAGGTAAGAAATAAAATCACTAAATTTATTAAATAGTTTAAAATTATTAAACTCACCTACTATCGGTAAGGGCAAAACTTCTTTATAACTAACTTTTGATTTCATCGTAGAGTTTATTTATTACATCGTCGTGTAAAAACTTATCGTAGGAAGAAACTAGTTCTAATCTTTTTTCATAGCTACTATAATCTTCAATCATTTCGCTAAGTTTTTTTTCGTTTTGATCTTTATAATCAAGATAAGGAACAGTAATGACTTTATTAATGCTTAAAACGTTTTTCTTCTGATGATCATTTTTAACATTTTTTGAAGGAAGAAAAATCGCTGGAACATGGTGACGAAAAATATCAGCAATCGTTCCTGCTCCGCTTCGAGCGACGATTAAATCGTAATCAGAATAAAGCATTGGAAGAATTCTTCCCGAACTTTTTATACCTGAAGAAAATTTTCTTTCTTTAATTCCTGTGCTCACGACGATTTGATACTTCTTTTTATCTAATACATCAGCAATATTAAACATTTCTTCCGAACCATTAGATCCCGTTAAAAATAACACTCTTCTCATTACTCTATCAATCTTTGGACCAGTCTTTTCCATTTCCAAGGGGCTACCGATATTGATACACTTTTTCCCCTTGAGAGGAAAATAAGTAAATGCCTTTTTAACAAAAGGTAAAAGTAGCTTATTGCTTTGACCGAAAATCGCATTAAGTTCATAAATATAAAGATTTCGATATCCATGAATATATAACCCTAATATCACTAAGCCTATTCTTCCACCGAGAGAAATAAATACTGTATCTTTGGAAAACTTTCTCACTTCTTTTAAACCAGCGCAATAGTTTTTTATATTCGTAAAAGGTTTTAAAAATACTTGATTTTCATCGAGAAGTTGATGAGGAATTTTTCGATCAAAACTAACTATCTTTACTTCGTTATCTTTATTTAAATGTTCAGCTATCTTTACGCAGGGTAAGATGTGACCAGCGGTGCTGTCGGCTAATAATACTATTTTCATTCATTTCTCCTTTCGATGCGATAATTCCAAAAGCAAATAAAGTGATGAGCATACTACTACCTCCATAAGAGATTAAAGGTAGGGTTATACCCGTTACTGGAAGAAGACCAACTACGACACAAAGATTAATTAATGTTTGCATCATAATGACATTGGTTAAACTTAATTTTAAATAACAAGTAAAAGTATTTGTTGATTTAAGCGCGTAGCGGTAGCAATAGAAAAATAGCGTTCCATATAAAAGTAAGATCGCTCCTCCGCCAAGAATTCCAAATTCTTCAATGATGATAGCAAATATGAAGTCAGTTTGTGGCTCGGGAAGATAGAAATGTTTTTGTAACGACCCACCATACCCAAGGCCTGTTAATCCACTCGGGCCGATGGCGTAAAGAGATTGAATGATTTGAAATCCTGCACCTAAAGGATCTTGATAGGGATCTAAAAAGGCGGTGATGCGCAAAAATCTATATGGTTCAGTCGCAATTAATACGACAAATCCAAAGGCACATATTCCACCTAAAGCAACAAAATATCTTATTTTTAATTTAGAAATAAAAATGAGCATGGCTAAGCCCATAAGTGTAACTAAGGCTGTTCCAAAATCGGGTTCAAGCATAGTTAAAAAGAATCCTAAAATTGCATAAAAGAAAAGCGGCAAAAACGTCTTTAATTTCATGCTTTTTTCATAATTATCCGAAAGAAATCTCGCAGCATAAATCAAAAATACAATTTTAAAAAGTTCAGAAGGCTGAAAGCCAAAACTTCCAATACCGAACCACGATCGTGACCCGTTTTTAACTTGACCCAGTCCAGGAATTAAAACTAGTCCTAATAAAATCAAGGAAATATATAAAAGTATCTTAATGTTTTTATATAGAAATGTTGGGCTTAAAAAATAGCCAACGAAGAAAGCGACAATTCCAATAACTAAAAATATCACTTGCCTTTTAAAGAAGTAAAATTCATCATTATATAAATATTCCGCCCACACGCTTGAAGCATCTTTAACCATAAAAATTCCAATGAAAGCGAGAATAAAAACTAGTGATGCAATATATAAAGAGATTCTTCGCGTTTTATAGTTCATATTTTTCCTTCACCATTCTTTCAAAGTCTTTTCCCCGCACTAAAAAGTTTGGATAATATAAACTTGATCCACCGGGTGAAAATAGAATTCGATATCCACTTTTATCTTTTAAATAGTCTATAATCAAATCAACTGCATCAGAAAGTTCATTAACTAAAACATAATCGCTATATGGAGCTAAATACTTGATAAAAGATTGCTTCTCTTTTCCGTAGATAATTATTTTTTTAGCTTTAATCTTTTGATGTCCAAAAGATTTTAAATGTCCGCCTAAGATTAAAACTGTATCCTTTTTGCTTGATTTTAAAGCGTTTAAAGTAGCGTGAAGCGAAGTAGATTTACTGTCATCATAAAACTCATTTCCATCAATGGTTAAAAATAGTTCATTTCGACAGCTTAAAGCGATACTTTCATAAGAAAATCCGGTTAAATATTCTCTTTTTTCTTTTAAATAGTAATAAGCGTTAAGCGCTAAATTATAATCTTTTTTAATCATTGAATCATCAGCGATATATTTTTTATATTCGCAAGATATGTTCATGATTTTTTTAACCTCATTATCACTAATTACATGTTTTGAAAATAAAATAAGCCTTTTTTTCGATGCTAAATATTCACGGTAATTATGATAATAGTCGAGGTGATTTGGTGCTAAAGAAGTGATGATCAATATGTCTATTCTACCCGCAAAGTTAATGGCTTGAAAGGATGATATTTCTAAGATTAAGTAATCAGAAGAAACTATTTCATCAATCCTTTCTAGTATTGGTATACCAATATTTCCCGCGACTACCACTTTTTTCTTTGTAAGTTTTAACATCTTTTCAAGCATCGTCACTGTTGTGGTCTTTCCGTTTGAACCAGTGACGGCGATGATTTTAGTAGTATTAGGTACTAAATTTATGGCGTAAGATAAATCGTTTTCTACTCTTTTAGCTAAAAGTAATAAAAGCGAATATACACTTGAATTATATTTAATTCCAGGAGAAAGAAAAACTATATCAAATAAAGGCATTTCGCTCTTTAGCCTTGAATAATTATAATCTGCTAAAGAAATATCATCATAAGTATATATTTCTTCACCCTTGTCTTTTAAATAATCCATTACTGCTCGATTAGATTTTCCTAAACCCGCGAGTAAAATTTTCATATCAAGACCTCCATCAGTAAAATTACGATGACTATGGCACTTTGACACAAATAATAACTTAAAGTTATTCGGTATTCTGGTACGTGTTTAAGCTCAAAGTGATGGTGGATTGGTGCCATTAAAAACACTCGTTTATGGGTGAATTTAAAATATATAACTTGAATGATGACACTTAATGTTTCAACTATATATAAAAATCCAACTAAAGGTAAAAGTAATATTTTATCTAAATATATCGTACTTAAGGCTAAAGTAGCGCCTAAAAATAGACTCCCACAGTCGCCCATAAAAATCTTAGCTGGGTGCGAATTTAAAATCAAAAATCCAATTATACCGCCGCAAAGAAGAAGCAAATAGGTTCCTAAAAAATTCTCTCGATCAATAAAAGATAAACACATTATAGCCGCTAGTCCAATTAATGTAACACCGGAAGATAATCCATCAAGCCCGTCCATTAAATTCGCACTATTTGCGCTGCCTATAATCATAAAAATACAAAGGAAAAGATATAAAATTCCTATAAATACTTCTTTGTTAAAGGGATAAAAATTAATTGTCCAAGTGAAGCTTTCATCAAATCCCATCATGATTAAACATAAACAAGAAGAGATTATTTCAAGCATAATTCGAACTGAGGCTCTTAAACCTTTTTCGTTCTTTTTTAAACCTTTAATCAAATCATCGCTCAAGCCGATAAAAAAGAAAGAAGAAATGCCAAATAAAAAGCCTAGATTTCTTTCACCTTGCATATTAAAAAAGCATAGTGGAAGAAAAATTAGTAACGGCGCTAAAAAGAAAGATACCCCACCAAAAAGCGGTGTTCCACTCTTTTTAAAGTGAGTCTTAACTCCTAAAGCGTGAACAGGTTGCGCTACATGTTTCCTTTTTTGAACGCGGATCAGTGTTTTACAAATGAGAAAAGAAGTGATTATCGAAAGGAAAAATAAGGCAATTAAGATAAAATATTGGGTTAGCTTAGGCATCTAATCGCCTCCTCTCGATCACTGAAACGGAAAGTTTTTCCTTTAATTATTTGATAATCTTCATCACCTTTACCAATGATGATTAAAACCGAAGATGAAGTGGATTTATATAGTTTTACCCCTTCTTCAATCGCTTCTTTTCGATCTTTAATCACGATAAAATGCTCTTTTCCCTTTAGTTCATTAAGAATTTCTTCTTCATCTTCATTGCGCGGATTATCATCGGTAATAATGACTTTGCTGGCGTATTTAGCGAGGCTTTTTCGATACATTTTTCTTTTTGATTTATCTCTATTTCCCCCAGCCCCACAGATCGCGATGATGCGATATTTTCTTAATTTTGCTACCGATTTTAATAACGAATTTAAAGCGGGATAAGTATGAGCGTAATCAATAAAAACATTTTCACCCGGCTTTACCATTTCCATTCTTCCGGGAATAATGGGAATATTCATCATATTAAGTCTTATTTTCTCTTCTTTAAATCCTTCCGTTAAAAGAGCGTTATAACAGATTAAAAAGTTTTCAACATTATATTTAAAAGGCCAATACAGGGCGAAACGTTTGTGGTTATAAATGAAATCACTCGAATAAAGATTTCCGTAATAGTCTTTAACCTTTTTAGAAAAAACTATCGCGTTATCTAGTTTTTTTATTTCTCTATAACCATAGAAAGTATATATTTTTTCTGCCTTGTCTTTAGCAAATTCTAGCTTAACTCTTCGATATTCACTTTTTGTTTTATGATAATCTAAATGATCTACCGTAATTTTATTGATGATT
>DNJQ01000063.1 GCA_003497225.1 Bacillota bacterium
ACGCTAGTTCTAATAGTTACTTTTCCCATCTGCTCGGCGACGTTGTAGGAAGTAGGGGAGATGGCGTACAAAAAAAGGTACGATTTTTTTTAAACCGTACCTTTTTGATTTACATATTTTTAACTAGTTCAATAAATGATTCGGGCTTTAAGCTAGCTCCACCAACTAAAGCACCATCAATATCTGGACAAGTCATGTAATTATGTATATTTTCTGGTTTTACAGAACCGCCGTATAAGATTTGGATTTTTTCAGCAGCTTCCTCATTAAATTCAGCTTTGATTAAGTTACGAATGTATTTACATACATTTTCTGCAATTTCTTCACTAGCGTTTTTACCAGTACCAATACTCCATACAGGTTCATATGCTATTACAACATTTTTAAGTTGTTCAGCAGTTAAATCCATAAGTCCTATTGTTAACTGTTCTTTAACGATTGCTTGAGTTAATCCACTCTCAAACTGTGTTAATGTTTCACCAACGCAGTAGATGACATGCATGCCTTTTGTAACACAAGAATGAACTTTTCTGTTACAGTTAAGGCTTGTTTCATCTGCGTATAATCTTCTTTCAGAGTGTCCAAGAATAGACCAGTTAATACCTATTTCTTGTAGCATAGGAATTGAAACAAATCCCGTGTAAGCTCCGTGATCAGCAAAGTGAACATCTTGAGCTGCTACAATTAAACCTGTATCAGCACTTTTAACTTCACTTAAGCAAAGGAAGCTTGGGGCAACTCCAACAACAATGTTCTTTTCTTTAGCAAGTTCAACTGCTGGAGCGATGTTTTGGGCAAATTCTCTGGCGTCTTTAAGAAGATGATTCATCTTCCAGTTTCCAAATAATATTTTTTGTCTAGACATATTACTTATCTTCTATGATATCAATACCAGGAAGATGGCCATCGTTTTCAATCATTTCAAGTGATGCGCCACCGCCGGTTGAAACGTGTGAGAATGAAGAGATGTAACCAAATTGCTTACAAGCAGCAGCGGAATCTCCACCACCGATGACAGAGAAGCAATCTTTATTCTTAGCAATAGAGTCACAAACGGAAACTGTTCCAGCTTGATAATTTTCTTTTTCAAATACGCCAGCAGGACCATTCCAGAATATTGTCTTTGCTTTTGCTATTTCTTCACGGAATAATTCGCGTGTCTTTGGTCCAATATCCATTCCCATCATTCCTTCAGGAATATCAGTTCCATCGATTGTTTGAATTAGTTTTGGATCATCGAAATCATCGGCAACAACTGTATCGACTGGTAAAACGATACGACCATTGGCTTCCTTTAAGCAATTTGTTGCATAATCGAGTTGATCATCTTCGACTGGACTTGTTCCAGTTGTATGGCCTAAAGCCTTATTAAAGGTGTAGCTCATAGCGCCGCAGATAATGACTTTATCGCATTTTTTAAGAAGAGAATCGATAACTTTAATCTTATCCGAGACTTTTAAACCACCAAGGATAGCAACATATGGACGATCTTTTTGTTCAACACTAATAACACGTCCGAGTGATTTAACTTCTTTTTCAACTAAATAACCGATAGCGGTTGGCTTTCCTTCGGATTTTAATATCTCTGGAACACCATATGTTGAAGAATGGGCGCGGTGAGCAGAACCGAAAGCATCCATAACGAAGGCGTCGGCAAGACTGGCCCAAATGTGTGAAACTTCTGAATCATTCTTTGATTCACCCTTTTCATAACGGGTATTTTGTACAACTAAGACATCACCATTATTAAGTGAAGCTACCATATCTTCAAGAACTTTGCCACGTGTTACTGGGCAGAATTTTACTTCTTGTCCTAAAAGTTCAGCTAAACGAGCAGCGATAGGTGCCATATTGTTCTTTTCTTTAGCAGCTTGAACTTCTTCAGGAGACTTTTTATAGTCAATCTTTCCTAAGTGGCTCATTAAGATAACTTTTGCGCCTTTAGAAATTAATTCTTTAATTGTTGGTAATGCTGAAACAATTCTATTGTCATCGCGGATAGCACCATTTTTTAGTGGTACGTTGAAATCGCAACGAACTAAAACTCTTTTTCCATTTACTTGTAAGTCTTTAACATGATTTTTCATTTTATATACCTCCTATAAATTATAAATACGGCACCTTGCGGTGCCGTATAAAGTTAATTCTAACTATTTAACACCAAGGACCTTAGCAAAGTGTTTTGCTAAACGGACATATTGGCAGGTGTATGAATATTCATTGTCATACCAAGCGATGACTTTGACATATTGCTGACCCTCTGGGTTTTCGAAGACTCTTGTTTGAGTTGCATCGAAGATAGAACCAGCGGTTGCACCGATGATATCGCGTGAAACGATAGGATCTTCAGTATAAGCTAGAACTCCTTTTAATTCGCCTTCGCTAGCTTTCTTCATTGCAGCATTGATTTCTTCTGCTGTAACTTTCTTATCGAAGGTTAAGGATAAGTCAACTAATGAACCATCGAGAACTGGAACACGAATTGCACCACCTTGGAGACGTCCCTTTAATGAAGGAATGACAAGGTGAATAGCCTTAGCAGCACCAGTTGATGTAGGAACAATGTTTTGTGCACAAGCTCTACCACGACGGAAGTCTTTTTCTTTGACTAAGTCGAGTGATGTTTGGTCATTGGTATAAGCGTGAACAGTTGTCATATATCCGCCTTGGATACCATATTGTTCTTGAAGTACTTTACAAACTGGAGCTAAGCAGTTGGTTGTACAAGAAGCGCCGGAGATAACCTTCATATCTTTGGTTAATTCTTCGTGGTTAACACCATAGACGAATGTTGGAGTTTCTTTATCGGCTGGAGCGGAGATAACAACACCTTTAGCTCCACCAACTTCAACATGTACCTTAGCATCGTTCAATCCCTTGAAACGACCAGTACATTCAAGTACGATGTCGACTCCATAGTCGGACCATTTAATTAAGCTAGGATCTTTTTGTCCAATAACGGGAATCTTCTTTCCGTTGAAAATAATATTTTTGTCGTCTGAAGAGATATCAGCGTTTAACGGTCCTTGCGCTGAATCATATTTGAGTAAGTAAGCAAGGTTAGCTGCGCTAGATAAATCGTTGATAGCGACAACTTCCATATTCTCGTCTAAAGCGCGACGAAACGCTAGACGTCCTATGCGGCCGAAGCCATTAATTGCAAGTTTAATAGACATTTTGTCCTCCTTATTTTTGCAAGTACATTATAAATGATTAAATAATATACTATCAAGAAAAGTGTATAAGAAAGCGCTTACAGCATGGGATACCTATTTTATATTTTATTTAGTAAATAAATTAGTGTTTATTTAAGGAAAAATAAACATAG
>DNJQ01000127.1:0-1574 GCA_003497225.1 Bacillota bacterium
TCTTATCATTTATCTTATCATTTAAGAAATCCTTATTTCTCTTAAAAACAAATGTAAAGCCAAAATCATCCTCATAATACTTATAATTTACATTCTTTTGACTACATAGTGTGAAGGTTCTATCAAAACCTGTACCAAATGCATCGATGTATCCATATTTATAAAGTGTTGAGGCTATGAGAAGATTTCTAATCTTGCTTCCTACCTTTCCTGAAGCGAAGTTAATCGGATCTAGGCCCATAATAATTGAACCAGGATTATATATTCTTACAGAAGACTTATAAATCGTATATTGATTATAATCCCCCACCCTTGCATAAGAACAATGCGCAAAAGAATTTACTACAATTTCTCTAATTGCTCTTAAGGGAATCTCCGGTTCCTCTTCTCTTTGAATACCAACAATTCTAGATTTATATGATATATGGTTTTGAATATAATATATGGATTCTCTAATACATTCAAAAATATTACCACTAAATAGCTTTATTTCACCAAACTCAGTTCTAGAGTCTGTTGGGAAGCATGCTTCTTTAATTGTTAAAGGCTTATTATTTCCAAATAAATATAAACCAGCATTATTCAATTTATCATTTTCTGTTAATAAACCAAGTTTATTCAAAGCTTCCTTTGTATTTCTATAAACATAATCCATTCTTCCTTTTTCATTAGCGGTTCTAATACAATCAATTAGGATTTCTTCATTAACATCTTCCACCCCGTATTCTGTCTCGGTTTGTTCCCACTTCAAATAAGTCTCTTGTTTATCTTCAAAAAACTTTTGAAGCTGATTGGAATCCATAGTTATATCAGAATCATTAATCCTAATGTAATATCTTCCATAAGCTGAATAGGGAGTATCATCACCTTCAACCTCAACTTTGATTAATTTTTTTTCTGCTTCAACAAAAGGATTAATATCTACTTTTAAAGGCAATGGCTTTAAAGAGTTTTGAATTTCGTGAGTAATATCATTAATTGTTTTCTTTCCAATATCAATTCCACAGACTTTTCCATCATCATTAATGCCAAAAATTACACACCCTTTATGATGCTTGTTGAGCATAGAACTCAAAGATATAATTCCTTCTTTTAATTGAGCTAATGACTTTTTTAATTCCAAAGTTTCGGATTCTTTCTTCATTACATTTCCTCCAATTATACTCGAATTTATCTTGTCACTTATCTTGTCATTTATCTTATCATTTATCTTATCATTTTGTCAATTATAAATGATAAGATACCTCCCAAGTTGGCCGGCTCAATTCCGACCAGATGGGAGGAATTGAGCTAAGAAGAGGCTACACTAGTAAGGGAACACACTCGTTCGCAGCATGGAATAGAAATGATGCAACATATAGTATTTGTATGATCAATTTAGGAAACAATCCTAACAGTAAATTAGAAGTTGTTTCTACGCTAAATCTCCTTAAATTAAGCCACTTTAACTATTATTTTGAAGATTCAATATGCTTTAAAAAATATAATCCAAAGGTATATTTTGGTACCATCCAGAGTGTGGCATACAATTGGGATTATGATTACGATTCTAGTCGAAAAAATGTGCAAAACGG
>DNJQ01000127.1:1842-5414 GCA_003497225.1 Bacillota bacterium
TGGAATAATGACAACAATTCAGGGCTAAAATCGGACCAAAAAAGTGGCAGTTGGCCTCTGCGGTGTAGTAATAAAAAGTCTAAAATAATGCAACATTAATTTATATAATCTTGAAATATATCAAGTGAATAATTAAAATAATTTAAAGTTATGAAATTACTAAAAGAAACATTCGGAAAAGCCAATCGTATCTTATTCTTAGATATCGAAGGAACACAAATACAACATGAAGTAATTGAAATTGGTGCAGTCTTAGTAGGAATAAACGGAAAACACCAAATTGATGATTCTGTTGAACAAGTAGTGTTCCGTGAATTTTGTGTTGCCCATGAACCGATTGGAAAGATAGTAACTGAAATGACTGGGTTAACAGAAGAAACTTTATCTAAAAAAGGTAAAACTTTTGAAGATGCAATGCGCGAATTAAATAAGATAATCGGAAGTTTAGGCGATAATTTAATTGTTGCTACTTTTGGTAATCAGGATGAAAAGATGTTAACCAACTCATTAAAGTTTTATGAAGAAAATCAATTTGTTAAATCGTTTGTAAGTTATTTAACAAATCGTATTTGGGACTTCTCTTCTTTTATTAATAACTACATAAAAAATGATCATAACCAAGCTTTATCTTTATTAAAACTATTAGATAAATTTGGTTTGAAAGAATATGGAAAGGCTCATGATCCAGTAAATGATGCTATGAATTTATGTAACATCTATGGAAAGATGGTGACGTCTTCTGATATTCTAGCTGAAGAATACCTAAAAGTTCTTCATCATAATCACGGGCAACTTATTAATTCACCCGTAGTAAGAAAATACATGGATAGATTAGTATGTGGTGAAAATATTAAGTTTAAAGATTTCTCTGAAGAACTAAAGAAGTATTTTGAATAATTAGAAAGTGCTAATAAATAATAATTAGGAAAGGAAAGATAATGATTAAGTATCCTAATGGTGGACCAACGATTAAAGTTGACAAGAACAACTCTAACAGTACAACAAACCGCAAAAATATGGGAATGAGTCTTGAAAAAGATATTGAACTTAGTTCCAAATATTTTATGGACCATAATTTAGCTATTTTCTATAAAAAGCCAACTCCAGTTCATGTTTATAAAGTTTCACCTACTAAATCTCATTTAATCACTGAGGCTTACTTTGAAAAAAAGTCTACCACGGATTATAACGGTTTATATAGGCAAAGATATATTGATTTTGAATGTAAAGAAACTAAAACCAAGACATTACCTTTAGACCGTTTATCTAGACACCAAGTGGAACACTTATTCCGTGTTAAACAGTTAGGTGGAATAGCATTTTTTGTTGTCCGCTTTAATACACTTGATGAAACTTATGTTTTTGATATTAGTCATGTAATAGAATACTTAAAGAATAATACTAAACAAGCCTTTTCCTATGATTACATTAAAACTAACGGATTCTTAATCAGGAAGTCTTATAGTCCTCGCTTAGAATTACTCAAAGCCTTGGATGAAGCGTACTTTAAAGATGAGATCAAAGAAAAGCAGATCTAAAGTTTTTAAATTCATTTCAAGTTCACTTTTATTATTAATAACAATATTTACTGCAGGTATAGGAATTTATCTCGGTTTAAGTTATAACAATTTAGAAGATTCAAAGTTAATAAAAAGACCAGATGCTAAACCATCTAAAATTTTTGATAACAATTCATATTTAGTTCAAAGCATAGGTAAAGATGAAAGTAGCGTTACTTATGATATGCTACCTAAATATTTAGTTTCAGCCTTAACATCTATAGAAGATAGTTCATTTTTTGAACATGATGGAATAGATATCAAAAGAATATTTAGTTCTTTACTTCATAATATCTCTTCTTCTTCCGTTCAAGGTGCATCAACACTTACTCAGCAATTAGCAAAAAACTTATTTTTAAGTCCAGAAAGAACACTAGATAGAAAGATCAAAGAAATATTACTAAGTTTTAAACTTGAATCTGAATATGATAAAAAAACTATTCTTGAATTTTATTTTAATAATGTTTATTTTGATCCAGTAATACCTGGAATTTCTTATGCTGCTTCAAAGTTTTTTAATAAAAACGTCAGTGATTTAACTTTATCCGAGTCTGCTCTTTTAGCGGGGCTTGTTAAATCACCTACTTTATATGAACCATTTAAACATCCTGAAAATGCTGATAAAAGGAAGAATATTGTTTTATCTGCTATGCTTAAAAATAATGTAATAACAAATAATGAATATCTTCACGCTTCAAAAATTAAGTGTGAAGATATGCTCTTTCAAAGAAAAAGCAGCGATATAAGTTATCCTTATCAAGCTTATTTAGATGCGGTCTATCAAGAATGTAAAAAACTTATAGGAATAGATCCATATTCTTCATCTATAGAAATCTATACTTATTTAGAACCACAAATACAAAAAGTAGTAGATTCTATTCAAGATGAAAGTAAATTTAATTTCTATGATGAACTTCAACAATTTGGCTGTGCCTTAATAGAATTAAAAACAGGACACGTAGTTGCTATTGGTGGTGGAAGAAACTATAGTGGAAAGAAGTTATTTAATAGAGGATATGATAAAAAAGTTAACCCAGCTTCTACTATTAAACCTATATTTGAATATCTTTTAGCCGTAGAAAACTTAAATTATAATAAAGCCACTACCTTAATAGATGAAGAAACTACTTATTTAAATGGTGAACATCTTTCTAATGCTACTGATCACTATTCAGGTAAATTACCTCTTCTAGATGCTTTAGGTTATTCTAAAAATACCACCGCTATAGATACACTAAATAAGCTCACTTTAAAATATGGTGATAATTACTTAGAAAACTATTTAAAAAGTATTAATTTAATGGATAATGGAAAATATACTGAAAGTTATGGACTTGGTGGAATGCAAGAAGGGGTGAGTTTAGTTAATTTAGCCAGCAGTTATCAAGTTATAGCTAATGATGGAATATATAATGAACCTCATTTTATAAAAAAGATAGTTGATACAGATGGAAAAGTTTTATATGAAGACAAACAAGTTTCTAAACAAATAGTTTCAAAAGAAGCCGCTTATATAATGAAAGATATGCTACAGAATTTGGTTGATGGCGGATATTCATCATTAGATCAAGTTTCTATACCTCATGTAAAAGTTGGTGCTAAAACTGGAACGGGACAATATCCTTCTAATGTCATTAGAAAATATCATTATCCTTCCTCTGCTGACCGTGATTCTTTAGTGGTAGGATTTTCAAATGATTATTCCCTTGCTGTTTGGACTGGTTTTGATAAACCAGAAGAAAATGAAAAGACTTACTTCTTTAATGGTGATAGAAGAAAGTCACTTACCAAAAAGATATTTAAAACAGTAATGGAAACAGCAGCTAAAAAGAATATGGCTAATAGCATCCCTAACTCCATATTTAATACCAAAGTAGTTAAATACGCTGATCAGTTATATTACCCTAATGAAATTATCCCTGATGAATATACAATGTTTACTAATTTAAAAGAATATCAAAATATAGAAACGTATCCTTTACCAACATATGATCCAATCATAGTTAATGTCTT
>DNJQ01000048.1 GCA_003497225.1 Bacillota bacterium
GGAAAAATGGGCCTCAAACGGGTACGAAAAAAGTGGCAGTTGGCCCTTAAATTATTGTTTACAAAATAACAGTTTATGAGTTAAATACATAATCTAATTATGAGAGGTTAGTGTGGCCTTTAATAATCAAAGAGAGACTGAATATGAAAAAGCCTTAGATGTTATTTTCAATTTAACTGCTAATGAAGCAGTGATTTATGCCTCAGCAATTGGAATACTTTTAGGCCAGCAGCTTAATGCGACTGAACAGAATAGTTTGGGAAATTTTTTAATGCTTATTGCACAAGAATTATGTACGCTTGGTGCTCAAAATCAAATGGTTCAATCTCGGCGTGGTGAGAATTCAGATACTAATTTAGGTTTTTCAAGTTAAATAATGAATAACTTTTTAAAAGAAAGTTTCATATATTGTCAAACTATATTAAATATATTCTATTTCCTATAGATTAAAATAATGAATAAAATTTAAGGAGTTAGAATCTATGCAGTATAAGGATTGGCTTAACGAATGGCTTACATATTATGTTAAACCGGCAACTAAAGTAAGAACTTATAATAAGTATTTAAGGCAAGTACAAAAATACATCATACCGCAACTAGGAAAATACGAAATTGATGATCTTTCAGCACATATTCTTCAAAAGTTCGCGGTATGTTTTTCAAATCAAGGACTTGCCCCAAATACAGTAAATGGAATTATTGCGGTTATTAAATCATCACTTAAAAAGGCTGTTGCGCTAGGCGCAGCGAAAAACGAATTTACAAAAGGCATTACTCGACCTAAAGTAAGAGAAAAGGAAGTAAACTGCTTTACCATTAACGAACAACGAAAAATAGAAACATATATATTAAACAGCAAGGATAATAAATTATTCGGTGTAGTGTTTTGTTTGTATACTGGATTGCGTATAGGAGAGTTGCTTGCCCTAAAGCAAGAAGGTATAGATATTCATAAAGGAATTATTACCGTATCCAAAACTTGTATGGACGCTTGGAAAAACGGTAAGTACATTAAAATTTTATTTTCACCCAAAACAGAAACATCGAATAGAACAATCCCTATTCCAAAACAATTGTTACCGAAAATTAAAGAACTAAAGAAAGCTTCTAGTTGTGAATATTTTATTTGCGGTAGAGGAAAATATGGGTCACAAGTGCGTTCTTATCAAAAGACTTTTGACAGGCTTTTAAAAAAATTAAAAATACCACACAAGGGTTTTCACTCATTAAGACATACTTTCGCTACGCGTGCGCTTGAATGTGGCATGGATATAAAAACTCTTGCGGAAATTTTAGGACATAAAAATACAATGGTTACACTCAATCGTTATACACATTCTCTTTTAGAGCATAAAACGGATATGATGAATAAGCTTGGAAGATTACTTTTATAAGGCAGTAAAAAAAGCACATAGAATATGTTCATCTATGTGCATTAACTAATACAAAAGTATATAAACGATAAGATATATTGTTATTTTTTCTGCTTTTAGTATATATTTCGTGGGTCTATTGCATTTGTTTTTTTATATATTATAATAGCCATGTGTTAAAAGCACATAGATGAACATAATCTGTGTGGATAATTAAGAATTTAACACATGAGATTGTGGAGGTAGATTATGAAAAAAAAGTTCATCCCCCTTCTTCTGACTTCATTAATTGCCATTGATCTTACCGCTTTCGGTGAGAAAGAGAATGCAAATCTACATAATATTCAACAACGTTCGATATCCTTTTCCAATCAATCTCCAATAAATGGTGGAAAAGGTTATGGAAAATGAAATCGATTATGAGAAGATTAGCTACGGCAAAATAGGCTATAAGCGTATTCAGCGTTTGCGTAAAAAAGGTGAAAGACGCAATATCGCTGTTCCTAAGCTCAACTATGAACTTACTAAACCCGAAAAACCGCGCATTGCGTTTTGGATTGCAGCGATAGTTGGAATTATTCTATTTGCGGGAATCTTAGTCGGCGCAGGATTTTTGATAAAATTCTTGATTGATCTTTTTTCGGATTTTTTTAAAGATTCTGGCGGATATTTTAAGACTTTGTTAAATCCTAGTCTTCTTTTCGCTTCGCAGGGACTTTCATTTGTTCCAGTTATGTTTTTGATATTAGCTTATATGCTTTTAATTTTAATCGTAGCTTTACCAATAATGGTGGCAATCTATTGCTACCGCTTTGGACGCAACATGCTATATTTAGCGCGTTGTTCAAAAGAAGAATTTGCTAAAGGAGAAGTAGTGATCCGACACATTATGAATTATAGTGGAATTTTGATAGGAACTATTATCATATTTGTATTAGGACTAATGATGATTGAAAACTCAAATGCTAAACTTCTTACTGGATTAATTTGTGGCGGAATTGTCTTAATTTTCGGCGGACTACTTGCGCTTATTATATTTGAAAAGAAAAAGTGTGGAAAATGGTTTAAAGATCTTGATGAAGATAAAAAACAAAACTATCTTGCACACGAAAAAGCCTTAAGCAGTGTAAAAACCCGATTGGGCTTTGAAAAGCGTTTTTGGGATAATTTGTTTAATTAGAACGAAAAGATTAGGAAAAACAAATAGGGATGTGTATAATCTATATATCTTTTTAAAGAACATACAAGTTGAAAAACATACAAGAAAGATTTTGGAGGTAAATTATGAAGAAGAAAATCAATATCTTGGCACATATCTGCATGCTGTGCACAACATTATCTCTCGCTAGCTGTGGCGGAGGAAAAAGTAACGACATCGATGTTTCTATGGCTAAGTTCACTGATGAAGGAATTGGTGGAATAGAGTTTTATGCTGGTAGCAAAACAGAATACGATAATAGAGATAAAGATGCACCACTTGAGAACATTCTAAAATCTAAAGGCAATTTATATTCATCATGGGAAGAGGGTAATGAATTTAAAACTGTCGAATTAGAAAAGGACGAATGGATTGGAGTTGTTTCCATTTATTGCAATCAAGGCTATGAAATCGGTGACTTAAAATTAGAAGTTAATAATAAAGAACTTGAATTCGTTAGTATTGATGGTATGTTTAATAGTAACTATTTTACTATTATAGATGAAGCAATTACTGATGACATTCAACTCAAAATTAAAGGCAAATCACAAGTGAGTACCTTTAGACCAACAGTTAATTTACAAGATTATGAAACTTGCCAAAGTGGTCAAGTTTGTCAAGATTTGAGATTTAAAGTTGGTGTTGGTACGATTGGTGGAGAATCGATAACTTACAAACCTTTTGAATACAAATCAAAGACAGAATTTACTGCACCAGAATTTAAAGAGGCAATGGAAAACACGAGTTTTTCTTTCTTTGAAATGGTGAAAGTAACGGCATACTTTAAGGATAAAGCAAAATTCTTCCCAAATTATAATGACATTACAAATTTCATTGATGCTTCTAATTTAATGGTAAGTGATGATTGGGAATTAAGTTGGTATTTCCAGCACAGTGATAATGGTGGAGTAAGACCAGAGGTTACCTTAGCTTATTCTGTTTTTTCAAATATAGACGCTGAAAAAATGTCAAACATTTCATTATCTTGCAAATCGTTTGTCAGTTTTTCAAATACTCACGTTGATGAAAATTATGTGACTAGATTTGAAGATGGAAGTTACAAATTTATCGTTGATAATGTAGAAAAAGATAAGTTGACTTTAGCAGAATTAAATAGTTGTAAAAACTTAAAGATCAAACTTGAAGTAACTCAACTCATGGCTACAATTATGAAAGATGATACTGTAAAAGTTAGCGTCGGTGATATCGATGATGATTGGGGAAATGAAGAACTTTGGAACGGTAAAACTTTCCAAAAGAACGAATTAGTTTTATCCAACGAACAAGTTCCAGGTAAGCCAGGATATTATTACTTAACTTTAGACCTAGGAAACTTGAAAACAAGCAAGAATCAAAATAGTTACCTTGACATTTGTATACATGTTGATGTTGAGCGTGATAACTTTGATGTTAATGAAATATTAGCGAATGAAATAGAAGGATTAAACAAGGTCGAGTTCGTTTTTGATGATAGTTCTTCTTACGGCGGTCATAGACTTTCTCCATTTAGAAATAATGTAAATCAATTAGATATTGTCGGCAATGGTGAATCTGGAAGTAGATCAATGGGTTGCTATTATCTTGATAACACTGATTTAGAAGTTGAAATAGATGATATAGCCTTCACTCAAAATCACTGCAATAAACTAAAATTAACTATAACAAAAGCCGATAGCACAGTTGAAGAAATCATGTTAAACTATGTGCCTTCTGATCTAAATTCTACAGGCGTTTGGGAAAAAGATCCTAGCGATACTCATAGTTTAGTAACTGTTGAATATGTTGAAAGAAATAGTCCTGATTTTGGAACATCAATGATCAATAAACTTACAATTAAAAAAGACTTTGGAACCGTTACTAAAATAGAAACAACGCTAGTTGATTGGACGGAATATTAAAAACAGCTCCCTTGGTGAAAATTGAGGGAGCTTTTTATAAGGTTAATTTAACTTTCAACAATAAAAAATAGAAACAAACATATCATTCTATTAAATTTGCAGTATATTTTTTAAATTAATATAGTGGGAAAACGCAAAATAAAGTATTAATTCGTTTGCTTTTGCCTTTACTAAATGTTATGCTCATTTTATAAAATGTCGCAAATGAGACAAAATATAAAATGAAGGGCAATTATATGAAAGAAATAAGTCGCAGTATTTACTTAAATAAATTAATAGAAAGAAAATGGCTTAATAAAAGTTATTACTGGTATAAGAAGATGTGGTAAATCATATTTACTGTTTACAATATTTTATAACTACTTAAAATCCATC
>DNJQ01000080.1:0-2028 GCA_003497225.1 Bacillota bacterium
GCTCGTGTAAGAACCAGGGGAGATAATCCACAGTAAGCCCTCGAAGTTAGGCCAGTTCTATTAGTTACTATTCCCATATTGTCAACTGAATGGTTAATAAAGGAGACCCACTTCGTGTCTTCACCTCTCGCATATTTTCCATTTGGTGAGTGCTGCTAGAGGAGGTAAAGTATATCTTAAAGTATATTTAAAGTATACGTTAAAGTATACATTTTTAGTATACTTTAACTTGCCAATAACCATCTTTTTTAGAACCAACTCTTTCTAATAAAGATAGTTTTTGAAGTTTTAAAACTATTTTCTTTACAGTCCCCACACCAATAGATAGTGCTTCTGCAAGTTGTGTTTGCGTAACATGTGGATTTAATTTTAAATATTCAATTACTTTTCTTTGATTTGCATTTAATCTTTGCTGAGCTAACTTCTTTGCTCTTCTTCCTGCTACATCATCCGGCTCAAATGCAAATGGAATAGTAACAGTTACTGTACCACTTTTAAAACTAAACGCTTCCTTACCATAATGTTCTACTATAATTGGAACACCATGACCAGTTTGTTCAGCAATATGTAAAGAAACAAATACTTCTTTTAAACTTTTATTAACTGGAACACTTGTACCTGCAAAAAATTCTTCTTTGCTTAAATTAAAAGGAAGTTGTCCATATGAAAATACTTCTATTCTATCATCAAATATAAAAACAGAAGGCGGTAGCATATCAATCCAATGGTTATGCATACAAGCATTAACCCAAGCTTCTTTAAATGATTCAAAATTGAATAAATCTATTTCAGTTCTAGCTATACCATTTATTTCAATTTTATTTTTATTGTATAGTCTTACGAATTCTAGAACATCATTCATTGAATCAATAAGACACTTGTTCCCAAATTCTTTTAGGCTTGAAAAACAAGCTTTATCTTTTCCTTCAAAAATAGCAACTTTAATAGAAACATTACTTTGATCAGATAATAAGAAAGCTAAATAGTTGTATTTACCATCTCTAGTGTAAAATCCCTTTGATTTATAAAATCCTTTATTATCCGAGGCATGTAGCCCTTTCCTAATGTTATATTCAACAAACGAATTAAAAGTTAATTCTTGAATATATGATTCCTTATATCTAATGGCATCTGGATCACCACTTTCAAGCATTAATCTTAATAACGCATTAGAAACATGTTCATCACTTGAAACATTTCTAATATAAAATCTTCCATCAAATGAATATGGAATATCATCACCATTTGCACTAACTATTACAATAGTTTTACCTTCTATTGTTTTCTTATCGATATCTAATATTATTTTAGGTTCAATTAAATCAGATGCTTTTTGTCTAATATTAGAATATGTTTTTTCTCCAATTTGAACACCACAAATTTCACCATCATCCTTAACACCAAAATAAACAATGCCATGATTGCTTCTATTAAGCATTGCAGTTAAAGATTTTAAACCTTTGTCTAGTTGAGACAAAGATTCCTTAAATTCAATTGTTTCATTTTCCTTTATATCTAGTTTCAATTGCCTTACCTCATTTAAAGTATACCATAAAGTATATTTAAAGTATACGTTAAAGTATACATTTTTAGTATACTTTAACGTGCTAATAACCATCTTTTAAAGCCAACTGCCACTTTTTTGATCCGATTTTAGGCCCGAATTGTTGTCAAAAAGCCATAATTCTGTCACACTTTGGATGGTACCAAGGTACAGTTTTGGATTATATTTTTCAACGCCATGTAAGACGTCAATGCAGAATGAATATCTAGTGTAATTACTGAAGTTTAAAGCAGAAACAACTTCTAACTTACTGTTGGGATTGCTTCCTAAATATCGTTGAATTATACAATCCGCGTAGTTCTTATCATTCCATGTTGAAAACGAGTGGGTTCCCCTACTTACAAAGTTCTGCCTTGCATTTACCGATTGCATGTAGTCGGTGTATTGATGGCCAGCAGGGGAGATCCCTAACGATCCCTGCGAAGTGTGGCTAGTTCTTGCTTGGACCGATACCATATGTTCAA
>DNJQ01000080.1:2258-2874 GCA_003497225.1 Bacillota bacterium
GGGAGATTACGAATCTAGTACAATTTCCTTAATTGTTATTTTGTTTATTCTATGTAAGTACACGAAAAGAATTGATGCATAGCAAACTATAAATAGAAGTAGTGTTATAAAGAAAATGGGAATATTAAAATTGTATTCAGGTACATTTCCTACATCTTTAAAAACTAAGTTAATCATGATTGATAAAAGTCCATATTGATAGAAGGTTCCTAGTATAAAACCTAAAGCAGCAAAAGGTATATATCCTAAGAAAATTGTTTTGAAACTATCTTTTTGAGAAAATCCCATCGCCTTCATTACCGCTATATTTTTTGCATTATTTTTCACAAGTGAAGTCATCGCCATTATCATTGAAACAAAAGCTAAAACTAAACCAATTGCAAGAATCATAAATCCCATTGTTCCAGTAACTAAGTCTTCCATCGATAGCCCCATTTGAACCATTGCGGAAAAACAAAAGCAAGAAAATGCAACAAAGAAAACAAGAATCTTTTTGCTTTTAAGCGTACTAATACGCATTTCTTTTAAGAAAGGACGATCTTTATTTTTATTAGATGCTTTTATTTTTTTACTTTTAATATTTTCATTTTTTATCAGTGCTAAAGCAGGAATCTTT
>DNJQ01000080.1:3121-5056 GCA_003497225.1 Bacillota bacterium
AAAGCAGGAATCTTTAAAGAATGTGCAGCATATAAAAACGCGATTAGGGTAAATATTATTGCTGGTGCAAATACTAAAAGAAAAAGTAAACTTATATTAAAAGTAGGATGAATGTTTGGTAACCCTTCAATGGTTAGAGTTTTATAAATTAGTGGCATAAAAGCCCAACCTAAAGCAAAACCTAAACCACAACCAACTAAAACACTTAAACCAAAAAGAGTAAAGCTTTTAGCAATTTTAATATTTGAATATCCCATTGCTTTAAATATGCCTATTGCTTTGCAGTGATTATCTATATAAAGCTTAATATAAAAAATTAACATTATTCCAGCAATAATAGATAAAAATCCACCGGTAATTCCACAAGTCATTTTAGCTGTTGCTAGTTGTGCTTTATATAATGGCATTAGTTCATCGGATATGCTGTTTTTTAAAGGAACAATGTCTATATAGTAATTTAAAAAGAAGGTACAAACAAACACGGCGCAAAAACAAACGATAGAGATTCCAAATAGTTTAAAGCTGTCCTTTAATGAAATAATCATATTTACCACCCGATTTCATAAGCAGACATTTGCTTTTTATTTTTTATAGTTTCAACTATTCTTCCACTATTCATTTTTATTATTGTTTCTGCCATTAGTGAAATACTTGGGTTATGAGTTACCATAACCATAGTAAAACCATATTTTTTCTTTTCTTCCATGATATAATTTAAAACTTCTCGACCGGTTTTTTCATCTAGCGCTCCAGTTGGCTCGTCTAAAAATAAAATTTTAGGCTTTTTAGCCAAGGCTCGAGCAATACAAACTCTTTGCTGTTCGCCGCCAGAAAGTTCAAAAGGCATAGAGTGCAATTTACTTTCAATTCCAAGAGAAGTTATTATTTCTTTATAATCTTTATTTCCTATTAAACTCGCGCCCAGCTTCACATTGTTTTCGACATTAAGATGGGGAAGTAAGTAGTACTGCTGAAAAATAAAGGCTGTTGTTTCTTTTCTAAACTGAGTTAATTCCTTATCAGTTTTTTCTGATAAGTTTTCATTATTTACAATTAGTTTTCCTTCGTCAGCTTTTTCTAGCCCAGATAATATATTCATAAGGGTAGATTTTCCAGAACCGGATGGACCAAGAATAACAACAAATTCACCATCTTTAATCTCAAGAGAAATATCTTTTAAAACTTCTATTTTGCCATTATTATATGACTTTGTTATATTTTCTGCTTTAATCATTTTTAACTCCATTCATTATTAAACTTTTACAAACAGTGGTTAACATATCTGAAATTTCGCTACTTGTGAACTTACACATTTTATTAACAATCAAAACTGCAATTCCGTGGGTATAAATCCACATGTGAAGATAAAGTTTTTTAGCAACATCTTCACTTACTTTATAGCTATTAGTAATTGAATTTAAAATTCCTTGATAGCTTCCTTCAATTGATCCTAGAACATTATTTATATCAGGAATTTCTTTTTGTTCTTTCATAAACATTAGTTGAAAGAGTTTTGGATGTTTAGTAGCAAAACGGATATAGGAGGTTCCTACACCTTTAAAAGCAAGTGCTTCCTTTAAACCATCACTAATGTATTTTTGATATAAATCGTTTGCATAACAATTTACACCTTTAAGAACATCATCCATATTTTTAAATGTAGTAAAAATAGGTCTAGCAGAGGATCCTAGTTTTTCTCCTAAGGATCTAGCTGTTAAATACTCAATTCCTTGACTCTCAATTATCTCAATTGCAGACTTAATTATTTCTTCTTTACTAAACTTAGCTTTTTGTGGCATAATCTCCCCTATACTAAAACATGTGTTTTAAAACAACTGTTTTAATATTATCATGATACTTATTATTTGTCAAATCTATAAATGCGTAAATGATATTATTAATTTAAGAATTAAATTAGTAAACAAAGTAGAGCAA
>DNJQ01000121.1:0-188 GCA_003497225.1 Bacillota bacterium
ATGTTTTCCAACATTTTTCCTTCATAAATGATTTTATAGTATAAATATCCTTTTGCTCATAATATTCCACTAAGAGTTTTTTAAATTTTGAAACTTCTTTTTCTGGTATTACTAACAGTCCATCACCATGTGAAATTACGAAATGATTTGCAAATATAACAGAGGTTCTTTTATTTCCATCAATAAAA
>DNJQ01000121.1:446-1407 GCA_003497225.1 Bacillota bacterium
GTTCTTTTATTTCCATCAATAAAAATTTGTTTTTTCATACAGTATAAGCATAGTTCTATTGCTTTATCTATATTTGATAAGTTACTGGTAATAATACTATTTAATTCATCCTTTATATCAAGTTCATTTGGAATTGGAGGAACATATGTTGTACCTCCGATTGTAACAGGGACACATCTAATTCTACCACCCAATTCATAAAAACCTTCATTTATGAGGCTAGCTATATATGAAAGAACGTTAAAATCAGATTTTACTTGAATAACATCTTTATCCATAATAAATTCCCAAGCATGTTTAAGATTTAATATTTTTTGTACATCTTTTGCTCTCATACCACTGACTTTACCATTTTCAATAATAGTTTCTGTCTGTGGAAAAGTAGTTGCCACGCCTTCTAAAATTGCTTGATCGTAGATATTGACTTTCATGTTAGCCCTAGCAAAATCTAAGTTCAATAGAACATCACGCAAAAGATCATAAGATGTATAGCCTAGTAATGCAAGTTCTTTTTCAATTTGTCTTATTGATTTTTGTAGTTCTTTTGCGTCTTTTGAATACTTTAATAGTGTTTGATATAACTCTTCCGAAAATTTATCAACATATAAAGAGGTAAGTCTTCCAAGCTCGCGTTTACGAATGTAAAGATATTTACCGCTTTTATTTTCCTTAATCTCTGGTGTGCCAGTATAGGGAATTAAGCTTAATCTAGCTTGTAGATCTGCTTTGTTCTTTAACAATTCTTGAATTTTAATAAAATTGTTCATATAATAACTCCTTAAAATTTAGGGAACAAATACATGCTTAATATATATTTTTGTTCCCTAAAAGTCAATGCAATTGGATTTATTATTGCTAATTATTTTTCATTAATTCAAAGTCTAGTAATTAAATAACAATGAAAATTGACTGAAATCAAATAAAATGTTATAACACTAACTGGTAAAGATAATATGAAAGC
>DNJQ01000121.1:1696-1988 GCA_003497225.1 Bacillota bacterium
AGCATATGATGAAGCATATTTAGATGAAGTGGTAGAAAATCAGGGTCTATTATTTGATTATGTTGCACAAACCTATACAAATATGGATACAGAAGATTTTATAATTTCATATATGAAAAGTAAAACTAGGAAATACATTGATGAATCACAGGCTTATGTTAATACAAAAAGCGATTTAGAATTATGGGACTATTTTTGTGAAATAGATAATTACATTTTAAAGCGCGGAGAATCCCTTGGTGGTTTTTTACCACGTTGGATTGGTGAGTTTTATGCATATTATCAATGGTAT
>DNJQ01000121.1:2250-5652 GCA_003497225.1 Bacillota bacterium
TTTTATGCATATTATCAATGGTATTACAACATCCCTAGTTCTGAAGTTATTAAAAGAGTGCCAATTAGTTTTCTTAAGAAAGCATATTACGGTCTTAGTGATTTAGATCTTGAACTTGCCGTTCAAAAAGTGGGTGAGATTAATTGAATGTAATTTGCTTAAAAAGTATAAAAAATGTTTAAATTTTATTATATGAGTGCTATAATTTAACAGGATTTTAGAGGAGAATATTTATATGGCCGATTTTGTAAGTGTAAATGATTTAGGACCAGGACGTAATTTTATTGATGAAAATGGTGATATCTATACAGTTTTAGATATAGCTCACAATAAGACCGCCATGGCCAAAATGAAAGTAAAACTTAAGGTTAAAAACCTTCGTAGTGGAGTTATTAAAGAACTTCAATACTTTGGTGGTGATAAGAAAGCATTGATCTTCTTATCAAAGAAAAACATGACATATCTTTATGATGATGGATCAGATGTCTATTTTATGGATAGTGAAACCTATGATCAAGTTTCAATTCCAAGCGAAAGATTAAAGTGGGAAATGAACTTCATCAAAGAGAATTCTCAAGCTGTCATTACTTATTATGAGAATGAAATTATCGGTATTGAATTACCAGTCAAAGTAGCTCTTAAGATTGTTCAAACTGATGATGCAGTTCGTGGTGATACGGTAAATAACCCACAAAAAGACGCGACTCTTGAAACTGGATATAAAGTTAAAGTCCCAATGTTTATTAAAAACGGTGAAGTCGTTGTTGTTCGTACCGATACCGGCGAATATGACGGAAGAGCTTAATAATTAGATTATATGTAATGCCTCGTTTATGCGAGGCATTTTTTGTATATTGTTGATACATTAGATAAGTTTTTTAATTGTTTTGATTTATATTATTATTTGACATAAATTGTAATCTTAAAAGAGTAGTATTCGCTTAGAAGGAGGGTATGATAAGGAAGAGGTGAAAATATGAATAAGCATGTCGTGGCGTTTATTTCAGTTTTTACGCTAGGACTAGTATTATCAGTATACTATGCGTTCATCCCTAAAGGCGGAAATGATAAACCCGTCAATGCGACAGTTACAGCACCTGTTGATCCAACTAAAAGTTACTTCAACGATTTAGCTAAAATGCGCGAAGACAATCACAGCAAGAATCTTGGAACTTATGAAGCAAGTCTTCAAGATAGCACCGAGCAAGAGAAGGCAGTGATACTTCAAAAGATTGAAGAAGAACAGAAGGTAATGCTTTTAGAAAATAGTGTTGATCAAAAAGTTACTGATTTAGGAATTATGTACGTGGTATCTTTAATTACTTCTGACCGATGCACAGTAAATTATTACCAAGGAGAAGGGACAGAGGTTAGTGAAAAAGACATCATGTATACAGTTATGAAGGAAGTAAATGATCAAATATTTAATGTTGAACTCGTCGCTAGATAATGTTTAAAAAAGTCATCATTGTTGACAAGGGACATCAATTAAGTTAAAATTTCTACTTGCATAGGAGGCAATTATTATGTCAGTAGGAACAAATTTTGTTGTATTATCAGGCATGGGAACTGGTGCCTGGATTGGAATACTTGTCGCGGTTTTAATCGTCGCTTTTATCGGAGGATTTTTTACCGCTCGTACCTTGATCAAAAAGGAACTCAAAAAGAACCCTCCAATCAATGAAAAAATGATTAGAGCAATGTATCAAGAAATGGGTATTAAACCATCCGAATCTAAAATCAAACAAGTGATGAAGAGAATGGAACGCGCTAGTAAGTAGTTTAGTATCTTTTAAAGGTAAATCTTAAAATTATGAAAAAGGGGTCGATTTCGACCCCTTTTAAATTGCTTTTAATAGTTTAAGTAACTAATCAAGAAATTAATTAAATTTCCAACATTCGTAGGTGTGGTTGATGGATTTGCTGATGGAACTAAAGACTTTACTAATAAAGAAATTACAAATGTTAAGCCGAAAGCCAAACCGAATAGAGCAATCCATAAAGAGGCTTTAAAATAACCGATGTTATTATAACCATGCTTTTTACAGCGTCTATTATTGAAAATACTATAGGCTACTGCAATTCCATTTCCAATCATAGCTTCATAAATAACGAGTTGAACAAAGATATAAACTGCCATATTATTTATCTTGGCGTTTAAAAAGAATATGGGTAAAAAGAAAGTAAGAATTGTACAAATTATCGTGGCAATAAAGGTGATTTTACCAACCTTTGTTCCTTCGTGTAAGATTTTAAGTTCAGCATAATTATCGTTATCGATTGCACCACTATCTACGAAATTTATTTCTGCACCGCAGTGTGAACATAACGAAGCATCTTCTTCTAGTTTAGTTCCACAATAGGGACAATATTTTACTTCCATATTTATTCCTCAACTTCCTTATTTTCGTGATGTAAGGAGGCTTTAGGTGTCTTTTTAAAGTGAGTTTTAGGCTCAGTTCCTTTCATCAATCTTTTAATATTAGGAATGTGTCTTAAAACAACATATAGAGCAATTACAAGAAGGAAAATAGTATAAATATAAGTTCCATCTAAGCGGCAAGAAGAAACAAAGAAGTAATTAGTACATCTTAAAACAGGGAAGATAGCTAAAAATATTGACATAATTACTACTGAAAAAGGTGCAAGAATAGATGCTAAAGAAACATATTTTTTCCATAAGAATATAAGGAAGAATATAATTACACCTAAAATCGAAATAACAGGATTAGTAGCAAAGACAAAACCTGAAAATACTGACATAGCTTTTCCACCTTTAAAGTGAGCAAAGATTGGGAAGGAATGCCCAATAGCAGCAGCAACTCCACCCATATAATAATAAATTGCTAATGGCCATTTTTCATTAGAAACTAAATGTTCTTTTAAAGGAGATAATGTTAGAATCAAAAATGGAACCCAAATAGCGATAACAGTTTTTAAAACATCTAAAGCGATTGTTATAATTCCAGCTTTTTTCCCAATTACGCGACCAACATTTGTTCCACCAGCGTTATGTGAACCTTGTTTTCTAACATCGACGCCATAAAATACTTTACCGATAAATATCGCACTAGGAAAAGAACCGATAAGATAACCGAATATCATTGTGACTAGTAGTGTCAGTGAGCTTGCTAAATATACGTTCATTTTTCACCTCTAATAACATACAATATACTCAAAAATGACAAAAAAGTAAATAAATGGTAAGAATAATAGCAATATTAACTAATATAAGTCGCTTTTAAAATGAAAATAGGAACCTACTACAAGGTTTTAAACTGTCGCTAATGGCTTACGGCCAACCAATGATAGAAGATACAATAGTCTTCCATAGAAAAAAGATGTAAAGTATGATCAAAATAACTTTTTATGTCAAGTCATAATGGTACTAATTCTTTTTAT
>DNJQ01000136.1 GCA_003497225.1 Bacillota bacterium
CTGTTTGGACGGTACCGAGATACAACTTTAAATTGTATTTTGCATAGCAGTTTCCATAATTAAAATGATATTGATAGTTGGCTAAATTAAAGGAGTTTAGCGAGGAAACAACTTCTAATTTACTATTGGGATTGCTTCCTAACAACAACTGACCCAACATGTATTTTTGTGAATCTAAATTCCATACTGAAAACGAGTGAGTTCCCCTACTTACAAAGCTCTGCCTTGCATTTACCGATTGCATGTAGTCAGTGTACGAGTGTGCACCAGGGGAGGTGATTTAATATTAACAATATCTTATTAGTTTAAATTTTAATATAGATATTATATAATTAGCATGTTGATTAAAGAGGTATTTTATATGGGTGAATTTAAGAAAAATTCTACGATTACTCCAATTGAAGAGAGTATGTCACAGTGGTATTCAGATGTATGTTTAAAAGCTGAATTAATGGATTATTCTCGAACAAAAGGATTTATTATATATCGACCATATGGTTTTGCTATTTGGGAAAATATTAAAAACTGGTTAGATAAAGAGTTTAAAAAGACAGGTATTCAGAATGTTTATATGCCGTCTTTAATTCCTGAATCGCTTTTTAATTTAGAAAAAGAGCATGTTGAGGGTTTTGCTCCAGAATGTGCGATTGTTACAACCGGTGGAAATAAAGAGTTGGATGAAAAACTTATTATTAGACCAACATCTGAAACTCTATTTTGTGATCATTTTAAAAACGTTTTAAATTCTTATCGTGATTTACCATTGCTTTATAATCAATGGTGCAATGTTGTAAGATGGGAAAAAACAACAAGACCTTTCTTACGTGGAAAAGAATTCTTATGGCAAGAAGGTCATACAGTTCATGAAACTGAAAAAGAAGCACGTGAAGAAACTTTAAAGATGCTTGAAATATATAGAAGCATGGGTGAAAACTTATTTGCTTTCCCATTTGTTTGCGGCAGAAAAACTGAGAAAGAAAAGTTTGCTGGTGCAGTTGAAACATATACTATTGAAGCTTTAATGCCTGATGGACAAGCTTTACAATCAGGAACTTCACATTATTTTGGACAGGGGTTCTGTGAAAAGTTTGGTGTTAAGTTCTTAGGTAAAGACAATAAGATTGAATATCCTTATCAAACATCATTCGGTGTTTCAACTCGTTTAATTGGATCAATAATTATGATGCACGGAGATGATAATGGGTTAGTATTACCACCAGCCATCGCTCCGATTCAAGTTGTTATTGTTACCGTAAAAGATGAAAAGGTTCCTGAACTTAAAGATTATGCTCGTGGACTAAAGGCTAAACTTGAAGAGATGGGCGTAAGAGTTAAGTATGATGAAACAGATAGAACACCAGGATGGAAATATGCTGAATATGAAATGAAGGGTGTACCAGTTCGCGTTTCTGTTGGTCCACGTGATAGAGAAAATGGCGTTCTAGAAGTTGTATATCGTTATAATGGTGAGAAAGTTTCTATCCCTGAAGAAGAGTTTATTAATTCTATTCATGATATATTCAAGACTATTCACCAAGGTATGTATAATAAAGCTCAAAAATATTTGAATGAACATATCTATGAAGTACACACTTATGATGAATTAAAAGATGTACTTTCTAATGGTCGCGGATATGCCAAAATGATGTGGGATGGAACAAGAGAAGTAGAAGATAAAATTAAAGAAGAATTTAATGCTTCTTCTCGTTGCATGCCTTTTGATCAAACACCATTTGGAGATGTTGATCCAGTCAGCGGAAGAAAAGCAAAATATGTTTGCTTATTTGCAAGATCATATTAATGGAGGAAAAATATGGATACAGAAAAGAATTTAAAAGCATTACAAGAAGAACTTGTTAGAAAAAATATTAAGGCTTATTACATAACCCCATCAGATGAACATAATTCAGAATATGTTCCATCAAAGTATTTACAAGAAAGATTAGCGTTTTGTCCTTTTACTGGAAATGATGGAACTTTACTTGTAACACAAGATAATGCATATTTATTTACTGATGGAAGATACTTTATTCAAGCTGAAAAAGAACTTAAAGGATCTTCAGTAAATCTTATTAAACTTAATACAGCTGGTTATCCTTCACTAGAAGAACTTATTTATAGTAAGGATTTATTTCCATTTGCTACTAACTTTAAAAGAATTAGTGCTGAACAAGCTAAAAATATCATACCAGATAATCCAGCAATGCTTGTTAATGCTGACTTCTCTTATCTTGTTGATATTAAAGAAGAGAAACATAACTCCTTGCTTTGGGGACTTGGACCAGATTTATCTGCATTAACACGTGATGAAAAAGTTAATTTCATTCGTGATATTTTTAAAAAGTTAAAAGCACATTCATATTTAATAACCGATTTAACTGATATAGCTTATGTATTAAATCTTAGAGGAAATGATATTCCTTGTACCCCAGTATTTTATTCATTCCTTTATATAGATGATAATTCAATTCATCTTTTTATAGATTTTGAAAAATACGATATCGATAAAAAGAGAAGACCAGATTTAATGGGAATAGATATCCATCCTTATAATGAAATCTATGATTTCTTCAATAACAAACAAGATACTGTAGTTCTTTATGATCCTCGTTTTGTTAACTATGAATTATCAAGAAAGATTCTTCGTAGTATTACCGGACCTAATGTTACTAGATTATATAAGAGTGTTAAACGTGGAATAGAAATTAAAAATATTCAAGATATACACGTGCTTGATGGCGTGGCAATGGTTAAGTTCATTAAATATGTTTATGAACATAAAAATGATGGATTAACAGAATGTGAACTTGCAAAGCAACTAGAGCAATTCCGCTTAGAAGAAGATAGATGCTTTGATTTATCATTTGAGTCCATTGTTGCTGTAGATGCTAATGCTGCAGAAATGCATTATTCACCAACTGAAAGCAATTGCTCAAAGATTGACAAGAATAGTACAGTTCTTTTGGTTGATTCTGGTGGCCAATATTACGGTGGAACAACCGATATAACAAGAACATTTATTTTAAAGAAGCCATCAGATGAATTACGTTATGATTATACTTTAACACTTAAAGCTGTTATCAATCTGTCAGACACCATCTTTATGGAAGGATGTACAGGTCAAAACATTGATATAAAAGCTAGAGAAATAATGTGGCGTGAAGGAATGGATTATAAATGTGGTACAGGCCACGGCGTAGGATATATGCTTTCAGTTCATGAAGGGCCTAATAGCTTTAGATATGCCCAAAGTCCAAACGGAGATAAATCAGCAATATTAGTTGAAGGAATGGTTACTACTATTGAACCAGGAGTTTATAAAGCTAATAAGTATGGTATCCGTATTGAGAACGAATTAAACTGCGTTAACTATAATAGAAGTGAAACAGATTTATTCTTAACTTTTGAATGTGTTACATGTTGCCCAATTGAAACAAAATATCTTGATTTAGATTTATTAACTGACTCAGAAATTGAATACCTTAATGGTTATCATGATTGGGTATTATCCAGATTAACACCATACTTTACTGGTGATGACTTAGAGTTTTTAAAGAAACTCTGTGCTCATGTTAAAAGATAATTAATATAGTTTAATAGCAAAAAGTATTAATTGGAAAACGAGATATGTGTTACAAATTCAAAATTATTTTGAGTTTGTAACACATTTTTATAATTGAGAAAGGTGAAAAATGTTTATTAAAAGAACAAAGTATTTGACAAATATAAGAAGATTTTACGAATCAAATTTAATAAAAGTTTTATTTGGGATAAGAGGATGTGGAAAAAGTGTTTTATTAAATCAAATAAGGGATGAAATAATAAATCTACTAATGGGATTGGCACCTATATGAAGTTGCGCAACACAATAATTATGTCGAGCAGCTGTCCAAGGGCAAAAGAAGTGTGTTCCCCTACTAGTAAAGACAGTTCTTACACTCGCCCCTCCCATATGGTCGGGGCTCGTGTAAGAAGCAAGGGAGGTTAATCTTTCAACATATTTATAGGAACAACATATATTCCATCTTCTTTACGTTTATAAAGCGGCCCACATCCGGTAATAATCATCATGAAAGTTGGTTTAGAAATTTCACTTTTCATTTCAATTTTGCTCTTTAAAAGATTTAATCTTTTAGCTCCATATTCAATTAAATCCTCTCCACCGAGTTTAATTTCAATAGCAGCCCATTGCCCATTATCCAAGTGAATCACTGCATCACATTCTAATCCAGCACCATCTCTATAGTGCTTAATTGTTCCACCTAATAGTTCAGCATAGATTCTTAAATCTCGTATTACAAAATCTTCAAAGAAAAATCCAAAAGAATTAAAATCTTTTAACAAATCATCGGGATATATACCTAAAGCTTGACAAGCAATTGATGTATCGGCAAAATGTCTAGTTGGTGTTGAAACTATTGTGGTTTTAGAGCGTATATTAGGACACCATGCTTCCATATCTTCAATTATATATATATCTTTTAAAGCTTCAGAGTAATCATTAAATGTTTTTTCATCCATAGTTCTTTCATTTGATTGCTTAACATCATTTATCATTGTCTTCAAAGAAGCTTCAGTGGAGATATTTCTTGCATAACTACGCAGTATCATTTTTAGTATCTCAGGTTTTTTATTTCTAAATCTTTCATTATCACTATCTTCAAAGGTAAATAAACCATCATAGTAATTTTTGGTGATGTCCAAAGATACTTCTTTATCATCGTTTATAGATAAAGGCCAACCACCTCGGCAAATTAAAAATGCTGTATCATTAATAGTAAAATCAGTATTAGGATCAAAATATTCTTTATTTGAATCATTAAATAATTCCTTAAGTGAGACTTTTCCTTTTGATTCTAATGACTCAAATAATGACATAGTTCTCATTTTTAACGGTACTATTCTACCAGCGCCACTATGTTGAATATATTTTTTGTCGGCAGGAGTAGAACTTCCTGTAAGTATATATTTTCCGAAACTATATTCAATATCTAAATCCTCTTTAATATAATTCCAAATATCTGGGACTTTTTGCCACTCATCTATTAAATGTGGTGTTTCACCAATAAGTGCCATTTTAGGATTAAAACGTGTTGCATATACTAAACTTCGAGTATTAATTCTATAAATACTTTTTGAAAACATTGAACAGGTAGTGGTTTTGCCACAAAACTTAGGGCCAGACACAAGTATAGCTCCGGATGATTTAAGCTTGCGCTCTATAATTTTTTCTAGATATCTATTGTAATATTTCATAGTATCACCGCTATTATTATAAGTAATATTAAATAATTAATCAACCATTTTCCCATGATTTTCAATGCAAAATTCCCACGATTTTCAATTATAAATTCCCATAATTTTCAATTATAAATTCCCACGATTTCCAATTTCTTGATTATATTTGAGGCCAACTGCCACTTTTGTCCGAGCCGGACTGGCCCATATTGGGATCAGAATTCCAGCCATTTGCCACGCTTTGGACGGCACCTAAATACACCTTTGGATTTAATTTATTATTACAATATTGATAATCAAAATACCACATTGAAGATGCTAAATTAGGGATGTTTAGCATAGAAACAACTTCTAAATTACTGTTGAGATTGTTTCCTGAATTAATAGCTAATATGCAATATGCATATCTTGAATCATTCCACGTGGATAGTGCCCTAAATCCCCTCGAAGTAAAGCTATTTCTATTAGTTACT
>DNJQ01000009.1:0-6454 GCA_003497225.1 Bacillota bacterium
TTTCAAAATTGCGGACACTATAGTATTAATATTACTCGGAGATAATGTGGTACAGTTATTAAGTAATGCTTTGGTTAGATAATTGTTAGAAAACATAAAAAAATCCTTTCTAAATTTAAAGCGACAAACAAGAAAGGATTTTTTGCATTAATGTTTGCCGCTCTAAATTTTTAATGCAACATAAGTATAACAAATCATAAAAAATCCATCAACACTTTTTGACCCTAGTATTATCATTACAATCAAGGACCATGTACTTCAAAATACAATCCAAAGGTGTATTTAAGTGCCGTCCAAAGCGTGGCAAAAGAATGGAATTTTGATGCACAAACCAGCGGAAAATGGACGCACACAGGCATGGAAAAAAGTGGCAGTTTAAATATTAGATAAACAAAAAGGGATGTCATCAACTTAATAAATATTCTAAATTATTTAACATCCCATTATTTTAATTATAATGAATCTTTATAATCTTTTAAGAGTTTAGAACGTGATGGATGACGAAGTTTTTTAATAGCCTTAGCTTCAATCTGTCTAATTCTTTCTCTAGTAACACCAAAGTCTTTTCCAACTTCTTCTAGTGTATGAGTTCTTCCATCTTCTAAGCCGTAACGAAGTTTAATAACTTTCTCTTCTCGATCAGTTAATTCAGAAAGAACTTGTTCAATGCGGTCTTTTAACATTTCAGAACTTGCATAATCAGCAGGATTAATATTTTCCTTATCTTCAATAAAGTCACCGACATGACTATCTTCCTCTTCACCAACTGGTTTTTCTAATGAAAGTGGATCAAGAGCGATTTGCTGCATATCACGAATCTTATCAGGTGTAAAATCACCACCAAGATAAGAAGCTAATTCTTCTGGCGTAGGATCTCTATTAAGGTTCATGAGAAGCGTTCTTTGTGCCTTAATCATTTTATTAATGTGTTCAACCATGTGAACTGGAATACGAATAGTTCTAGCTTGGTCAGCTAAAGCACGTGTTATAGATTGACGTATCCACCATGTGGCATAAGTAGAAAATTTATAACCTCTTTTATAGTCAAATTTTTCAACAGCTTTAATAAGTCCTAAATTTCCTTCTTGAATGAGGTCTAAAAGTGACATACCGCGGTTTACTTGATGTTTAGCTAAAGAAACAACAAGTTTTAAATTACAGTTAACTAATTCGTTGCGCGCCTCTTCATCTCCAGCTAATATTCTTTGAGCAAGTTCCTTTTCTTTCTCTTTTGAAGCGATAACTGGATATGCTCCTATATCGTGAAGATAAAGTTTAACTGGATCTGTTGGCGCTTTAGTATCAGTAAAGCTATATTCCGAAGTATTAGATTCAACGGATGATTCATCAGAACCAGAAAGTTCTTCCATCTTTTCTTCATCTTCCAGTTCAAGATCACGAATCTCTATTCCATTATCGACAAAATAATCGTAAAGTTCAGTTAAATCATCATCATCAATATCGATGAATGATAAAGCTTTATCGAGTTCACTTGAATCGATATAGCCCTTATCTTTGCCTTTTTCAAAAAATTTCTGCTTGATATCGTTTAAAGACGTTAGTGTAACATTTTTATTAATAATATCTTTTACAGTCGTAGTATTATTTTTCTTCATTTTAGCCCTCCTATCTTAATTCCATGGACTTATTTCTAACCACAGCCTTCTTCTTATAGGCGATATATTTCAACATATATGTTTTAAAATCGCCATCGTTCATCGCCTCTTCATTCACCTCTAACTCCATTTTCTGAAAGATCATCATCATTACTTTTTCATCCTCAGCGTTAATATCTATCGCTTTAGAAAGTACTTCTGGTAAATCGTCAGATTCAATCATCTCCTTTTGAGTGTTCTCGGTATAAAATTCACCGATTGCTGTCGCTATAGCATCGAAATACTTACAACAGAAACTCTCTTTGTTAGTATAGAAGACATTATAAGACGATCTTGAGAAACGCAAGGAGTTAACGATCTTAATCTCATATTTTGCTAAAACATCAAGATCGCTATCACTGAACCTATTATTTCCTTGCTTTATCGACATTCTAATAATGGATAAAAGATCCATTTTATCGCTGAGTTTAGGTGCTACTACTTGAGTTTGACTAACTCTTTTTTCACTTTCTATAAACTCAGCAACAGATTCTGCCTTGAAGCCAAGAATTTTAGCGGTGTCTTCAATAAGTTTCTGTCTTACTAGGTCCTTGTGTGCTAGAAATAGAAAACGAAATTCTTGAATGAATCTCTCCTTATCTTCGTAAGAACTTAACCTATTCGAGGCACCATACATATCTAAAAGATGCAATACTGGTTCTTCAACAAGATTGAGCGCAGCAACAAGTTTTTCTTGTCCAGCGTTATGGAGAAGTTCATCGGCATCTTTCGCGCCTATTTCTCGAATCATTTTACATTTTATACCATTTAAAGTCAATATTTTTATACAACTTATGCTCGCTTCGCGACCAGCTTTGTCGCAGTCTAGTAGCAATCTAATCTCAACATTTAAACGCTTAAGCATATTGACATGTTCAATAGTTAAGGCGGTACCCATTGTTGCTACCGCGGGATAATTAACTCTTGAAATTGCTATAGCATCCATAAAACCTTCAACAACATAAAGGAAACCCATCTTTTTAGCTAAAGGTATCGCTCCATACATATTGTAAAGAATTTCGTTCTTTTTAAACAATATGGTTTCTGGGTAATTTATGTATTTATTATCGCTTGTTTTTTCAAGTGTTCTTCCTGAAAATCCTCTAACTCTTCCGTAGCTATCAGTAATTGGAAAGATTATACGGTTATAAAATCTATCGGTAAAACTAGTTGAATTTCCTGATAATATTCCAGCTTTAGTTAGTGTTTCGATTGAATGATTGTTACTTCTTAAGCGTTCAATCATCAATTTGCTATCTTTTGGAGCAAAACCTATACGGAATTTATCGATCACTTCTTGCGTTAATCCGCGGTTAATAAGATAATCTAAACCTTCTTTTCCGTTATTAGTTTTAAGATAGAATTGATAGTATTTTGCTGCATCTTCAAGGGCTGAAAAACAGTCTTTATTATCTTCAAATACTTGATCTTTTTTAATAACGATATCAGTTTTAACTCCACAGATATCACACGCTTTTTTAACTGCTTCGATATAAGGAATTTTCAAATATTTTTCAACAAAAACAAAGGCATCACCACCAGTGTGACACACAAAGCAGTTAAAAATCTGCTTAGTTGGTGAAATCTTTAATGAAGGTCTTGTATCGTTATGAAAGGGGCAAATAGCTTCGTAATTTGCACCTTTTTTATTTACTTCGATAAAATTAGAAATAACTTTAACGATATCTACCTTCTTCCGAAGTTCATCGATATTTAAATTCACCTATAACTCCTTGAAAAGCCTAACTTTTCTTCTAGATATTTATTTAGTTCATCAAGTTTAATTCTTTCTTGTTTCATCGTATCGCGATCACGAACTGTTACCGCATTATCTTCTAAAGTATCAAAATCAACTGTGATGCATAAAGGTGTTCCTATAGCATCTTCTCTACGATATCTTTTTCCAATAGAACCAGTAGTATCAAAAGTAGCATCATAGTGACGACTTAAATTTTTATATACTTCAAATGCTTTATCGCTCAACTGTTTTGATAAAGGTAAAACAGCGACAGAATATGGTGCGATTCTTGGATCAAAGTGCATAACGATACGAGTATCTTTTTCAAGCTCTTCTTCATCGTAGCTTTGACAAAGCAAGGCCAACATTAATCTTTCACATCCAAATGATGGTTCAACAACATGAGGAATATATCTTTCATTAGTAACAGGATCTAAATATGTTAAATCATTACCAGAAGACTCTTGGTGACGATTTAAATCATAATTAGTTCTAGAAGCAATTCCCATTAGTTCTCCCCAACCAAAAGGATAAAGATATTCAATATCGGTAGTGGCTTTAGAATAAAACGCTAATTCTTCCTTCGCGTGGTCGCGGTAACGCAAATTCTCACTACTTAAACCAATGCTTTGAACAAAACTCATGCAGTCTTTTTTAAAGTATTCAAACCACTTTAAATCTTCATCAGGACTGCAGAAGAATTCGATCTCCATCTGCTCAAATTCACGTGTTCTAAAAATGAAATTTCCTGGAGTTATTTCGTTACGGAAAGCTTTCCCCATATCACAAATTCCTATCGGTAATTTACCGCGGCTTGTTCTCATGACATTTTTAAAATTAACAAATATTCCCTGCGCTGTTTCTGGACGAAGATAAACGACGCTACTTTTTTCTTCCGTCACGCCCATAAATGTTTTAAACATCATTTGGAATTGTCTTATTGGTGTAAATGAAGACTTTCCACAAGTTGGACAAGTGATATTTTTTTCTACCATTAAAGTATTAAGTTCTTCAACACTTTTTCCATCACAGCAAATATCTGGATGTTGAGAACTAATTAAATCATCTGCACGATAGCGGGAATGACAATATTTACAATCTACAAGTGGATCGTGGAAATTAGCAACGTGTCCTGTCGCTTCCCAGACCTTAGGATTCATAATAATGGCTGGTTCAATCTCAACAATATATTCATTTTCGCGAATGAAATGTTGTCTAAATGCCTCTTTTAAATGATTTTTAACTAAAGTACCTAGAGGACCAAAATCCCATGAATTTGCTAGTCCACCATAAAGTTCAGATCCAGGATAAACGAATCCAGATGAGATCAAATGTGTTGTTATTTTATCAAAGGAAAACTTTTGCATACAAAACCTCCTATTTCATGCTCAATTATAGCACAATTTAATCATTACTAAATATAAAATTGAATAATTTTGTTATTATGAATTTTATATTTAATCCTTTTCTTAAAAAATACCATTTTAATATGGCGTTACCTCATCTTTGCTTTGTACTTTATACCATTTTGCAAGGATTAAGTTTTATCCAATATGATACTTAATCACCATAATTCACATAGTATTATGTCGAAGAATGTCGAACTAATGCAAAGTGCAAAAAAAGTTTATAAATATGGCTTTACTTAATTGACTATACAATATGGTCCCATTATAATACAATCAGTTAAGCAAAGCCTAAGTAGTGCTTTAGTAGACTAGCTTAATGTTAATAATAATTTTAAGAATTACCAATAAGGAGGTATCAAATGAAAAAAATTATTATTCCATTATTAGCATTAACAATTCAAAGTGTCGGACTATCAAAAACTAGTCTGGAACGAAAAGAAGTAAAAGCAGTCGAAGAAACAAGTATTAAGCTTCGTAGTAATCAGGAAGAGGAAGAATTAGCAAGAATCAAAGCTAGCTATCTTTCTGCTCTAGAGCCGTATTATTCTTCAACAAGTCACTCAGGTGTAAACTTATTAACAAATGAAAATCTAGACATTAATAATTTTTATAGGGACTTTCCTTGTTACAGCAATGGCGGCGAGGCAATAAGTATTAATGATGAGTATAATCCATGTGAAACAACTTTATCGGATATCATAGAAAGATATCATGATTCAAAAACTGGAAAAGATATGTATTATCTTGCCGCAAACTTCGATTTTGTTGGAGAAAATTTACATAATCGTCCTTTTGAGCCATTCTTTACTAAAAACTCAAATTCATATTCACCATATTTTACTTCAGCTGGTTTGAGTATTCTAAAATCTATGTCCTCCTCACATGGATTAGAAAAACCAACAGTTAAAGACCCAGAATCAACAATTCCTTATATCTTAAATGATAGATTAGGCCACTATACAAAAAGAGATGAAGATGATGGTATATATGATGACTTCTTAACAAGTTTTCATAATGTTGTCTTTTATAATGAGGAAAAATTTACTAACGGCACGGGACTGCATTTTAGTGGAGATACTTATAAAGGGTTTGCCTTAGTAAATGAGGAACCACGAGATAAATTTGATGTAGATTATACATATAATCAACTATGTAAAATGGCAGCCGTCATGGATAAATCTACAGTAATAAGTAGTTTAGATACATACTTAAAAGAACACTCGCTAAGTGCCAATAAAAAACATAGATTTACAATGACAGGTACTAAAAAAGAAATAACTGGTTTAGATGTACAAGAAGCCCTTATTAGTTATTTGCATGAAGGAAAATCTGGTACTATCGGTACTGATGATGATTTTGTTTTACCTAGAGGATATGAGTATAAAACATATGAAGCAGGTTTCATGATAGTTGGATATGGTACAACTTCTAAAGTTAACGAGACAACTCATAAAACCCAAAAAATTGCGGAAATAATCTATGATTTAGGTGGAGGCAGATTATATGCAATGCCAGCTTTTGACTTAACAAACTGGTACGATTTAACAATTAAAAAGCAAAATAAAGAGTGGTTTGGATGGAGAACATCAACAGACGAGAAAAATTGGTATAGAGGATAGTAATGGTTGTTCCTAGTTTTGAGTTTACTAAAG
>DNJQ01000009.1:6774-7011 GCA_003497225.1 Bacillota bacterium
TTTCCAAATGAATTTGAAATTGAACCTTGTTCATTAACTTTAGTATGTGGTAACTCAGGCTCAGGTAAATCTTTATTCATCAATTATCTTGCTAAATTAGATTCTATTAAGGATGATGTATATGTTTCTCAAACTAATTCATATCCACCATTAAATTATAAAGTTTCAGAAATAATATCCTTCCTTTCAGTTAGACAAAATAGTCTAGATGAATTTCTTAATTATATAAAACCATAT
>DNJQ01000064.1:0-8173 GCA_003497225.1 Bacillota bacterium
AAATATAAACAATTTAAAATAAAGTTAAATTATATATTAATAGAAATATTCTCTAGCGTCTAATTGATATTTTTTACGAATTATCATAATTAAATCTATGATATTCCAAATAACACCTAATAAAATGAATGTAAAACCTAATTTAAATAAAAAATATTTCCAAGCTTTTCCACCACCGACGTAGAATTTATCAATTCCTAGCCATCCAAGGAAAAATGTAATTAGGAATAATTTCCAATCGAATTTATCTTGTTCTTTTGCATCTATAATAACTGCCATAATTTCACCTCTTTATTTATACATTGATTAGATTAAACTAAATGCTATGAATTTTCAAGTTTTCTAATATATTTTTCTATTTCATACACCCTTTTTACTACATATTTAGCGTTTTCTTTAACATACGCTGGCGCATTAGCCATTGCAAAAGAATTTTCAAATTTTTGAAACATGAATATATCGTTTCCTGAATCTCCAGCAACAATAACTTCATCGTTTTTAAATCCGTTGTCTTTACAGTATTTTAAAAGTGCCACACCCTTATTTTTTCCTAAAGCCGATATTTCAAGCGCATTATTAGAATTACATACGAATAGTTTATCACTATAAAGATCATTAACAGCAAGTAGCGCTTGTAGTGCTCGTTCTTTTGCTTTTTTATCAATACCAAATACTGGCATTAATTTATAGTAAGTTTTTTCTTTTAGTGCTTTAAGAAATTCTTTTTCTCCATATGTAATATGTTCTTTATATCGCATTGATAGACGATTAACCATTTTAACTGCAAACATAGTTAACTTATTTACATTATGGAATACCATATGCATTTCGTTAGTTGAATCAAGCAAAAGCCATGTAAGTATTCCAAATTTCTTTCTCATTTTTAAATATAATTCTAATCCAAGTTCATTAGGAATAGGGCTTCCCTCTACGACTTCTCCATTTTCCATTAAAAATGATCCATTGCATCCCAAAAATGGAACTTTCATTCCAATCTTTTTTTCAACCTTAGATTGCATCATAGGATTTCTTCCAGACACTAAAATTACTTTTCCACCATTTTTTACAAATGAACGCAAAAATTTAGTGTTTTTATGAATCATTATAGTTAATTTTCTTTTTGGATAAAGAAGAGTTCCATCAAGATCCAATGCTAACAGTTTTATCATAACGAAAATATTATACCATTTAGTCTATAAATTATAAATACCGCCATCTCCTTTAGCGGTTGCTTTTACACCATTCTTTTGCTTTTTTACTTTATAACTCATTTTGTTCTTATTCAATTTCATTAATGAACCCACACTCTACTAAATTTTTAGTTGCTCTTGATGGGAAAACATTGGCAAGTGCTATAATCTCCGTTATTCTGACTCTTTGTTTTTTTGCAAAACTAATTATCTCCCGACGTACAGAAGCATCCTTCTTATAGGTTTTCACATCCATGGTATTAAATAACTCTAATATTGTATAAGCGCTAGCGTTATCCTTATTGATAGTGCAACGAGATTTACGCAAAATAATTCTTCTACCACGTAGAGTTATTTCACGCACCCATGTACTTTCATTATTTGTTATTACTTCAATAGTGTTTGGTACTTGATAAGACAAAAGAAAATTTAATTGCATAGTCAAGCCACCATATATTCCGAAAATCTCTCCTTTATTTTCAATATACTTTTTATGAACAACCTGTTCAACAGATATTACCGACTTTCCATAACGTGTTTCTGTAGGGATATAATATACACCCTTATCAAACTGTATTAACTCTTCTTCCTGTTCCGCTTTTTTTATAAACTGAAACACTCTTGGACGAGAATAGTCTGAAAAAACTTTCAATATTTCATCCGTAAAAATAGGCTCATTTTTACCATACAAATTTAGTAATCGTTCAATAAATATACTCTTTATAGTCATATTTCAATTATACTATTTTATATATTAATTATCAATTTTAGTATAACACCTTCGCCATCTCCCCTAGCAATTGGAACATAGGTGATAATATGGGAAAAGTAACTAGTAGAACTAGCGTAACTTCGAGGGGGACCCTGTCAATGAACCCATGGACTAATTCAGATTGTATATACACAATTATACAGCTACTTTTAGGAAACAATTCTATTAGTAATTTAGAGATTGTTTCTTCTTTGAACTCCTTTAATTTAGCGTATTTTCAATATCATTATTTTTATGGATCTTGTCACTCAAAATACAATCCAAAGATATATCTCGGTACCATCCAAACAACATCATATCAATGGAATTATGATGGTCAAACAGGTCAAACAAACGGCTTACCAAACCTGCCCGAAGGGGGTCAAAAAAGTGGCAGTTGGCAAAAAAAACTTGGACATTTCTGCCCAAGTTATGTTTTAAAATTTAGATAATGCAATTTGTTGTCTTTTTATCAAATAGATGAACTCTATCTGAGTCAAATTTAACATTGATCTTATCTCCAACTTGATATTCCATTTTAGCTGGAGCTTTTAAGATAAACTTTTGATTTCCAATTGCTGTATGAAGATGATATTCATTACCTAGTAATTCAACAAAATCAAGTTGTATTTCTAATGTATCTTTGGTCGGTGAATCTACAATTATTACATCTTCTGGTCTAATACCAAAGGTGATGTCATCACCTTCCATTGGATTATCTTTATAGAATTCAGCAACTTTCTTTTTAAGTGCTGCAGGTAAATGATATTTATGATTTTCAGAAAGAATTATATCTCCACCAACCATTTTTGCCTGAACTATATTCATTGCAGGTGAACCGATGAATGTTGCAACGAAGACATTTGCAGGATGATTATAAATATCCTTTGGAGCTCCTATTTGTTGCACATATCCAGCTTTCATAACAACGATTCTAGTTGCCATTGTCATAGCTTCAGTTTGATCGTGTGTAACGTATATTGTAGTTGCATTAAGTTCACGGTGAAGGTTAACGATTTCACTACGCATTTGAACACGTAACTTAGCATCAAGGTTAGATAATGGTTCATCCATTAAGAATATATCAGTATTTCTAATGATTGCTCTTCCTAAAGCAACTCTTTGACACTGTCCACCAGAGAGGTTTCCTGGTTTACGATCTAGGTATGGATCTAGTTCAAGTATCTTAGAAACTCTTTTAACTCTTTCTTCAATCTCATCTTTTGGAACATGGTGTTGACGTAAGGCAAATGCTAAATTATCATAAACTGTCATATGAGGATAAAGAGCGTAGGATTGGAAAACCATCGCTAATCCTCTTTCTGCCGGCTCTAATAAGTTAGAGAACTTACCGTTAATAAATAATGCACCAGAAGTAATTTGTTCAAGTCCAGCAATCATTCTTAAGGTTGTGGATTTACCACATCCGGAAGGACCAACGAAAACGATGAATTCATGCTTTTGAATGTCAAGATTAAAGTCAAATACCGCTTGAGTTTTATTAGGGTAAATTTTATTGATATGTTGAAGAGAAATAAAACTATCATTAGGTTGGAAGGTTCCATCTCTTAAAGCATCAGACTGCTCTTTACAAACTTCAATATAATGGTCGCTCTTCTTCTTTTCTTCTGCTTTCTTTTGTGCAGCGAGTTTTTTCTTTTCTTCTTTCTTCTTCAGTTTCTCCTCGCGTTTTAAAGCCTTAAGCTCTTCTTTTGTGTAAGGAGTACCATCCTCCTTAAGCCTCGGCTCTTTCTTTTTAAATAGATTTGCGAAGAAATTCTTCACCCTTTCGAAAAATCCTTTCATATTACACCTCATTTCTTTTTATAGATGCGAACGTAGTCAACTTTTAATTCCGCTGAATTAAATGAATCTTCTGGCAATTTATATCCATCGAAGTGTCCACCAATGGCGAAATTAATCAAAATATGGAATTCTTGGTCAAATGGTGCTGAGACATTATCTGGAGCAGCTTGAGTGGTGTAGATGCTATTGGCTACTTCATAGTAAACATTGCCATTAACCATAAACTTAACGGAATTTGCATCCCATTCAACCGCGTAAGTATTATAATCAGCTATTGTTCTTCCCGTTGGGAAATAATAAGTACTAGTTTGATATTGGTGATTTCCAGCAAGATCAGAATAGTGTAAAGCTGATGTTGATTCTCCTGGAAGTCTTCCACGAGCCTCTAATATATCTATTTCACCACTATGAGGCCATGCACCATATGGTGAAGAAGATTCAGGAAGCATCCAAAACGCTGGCCATAATCCTTGTCCAACAGGAAGAGCCATACGGGCTTCAACGCGTCCATATTTGACATGAACTTTATTTGCTGTACGAATACGTGAAGATGTATAAGCTTTACCATCAGCACTTTCTCTAAGCGCTGTAATAATCAAATTACCATTTTCAATACGTGTATTCTTTTCTTTATAAGTTTGAGCTTCACTATTTCCCCAACCTGGAATTCCATAAGCAGAACCATCTCCAGTTTGATGTTCCCAGTAATTAGTATTTAATGTACTAGCAGTAAACTCATCATTCCAATAAACATTATAACCAGCAGGAATTTCTGAAACTGGTATGCCGTTTATATCAGTTGGATCTGGATCAGGTGTTGGATCAACACTTCCTCCTTCTTTTTTAAGAGTAGGAACTTTTCCATTAACAAGATTCCAAATCGTCGGATCTAAATCAAAATCTTCAGCTCTACTATTTGAGAAGTCTCCTAGTCCAGCGTGGAAATCTTCAAAAACAACTGTATTTCCGCTACCATTAGGATCAAAAGGCTTCTGTAAATTTGGTTCATTACGATTTACATAAACATTATTAATGACGCCCTTGCTATCGAATAAATATGCTGCGATATCAAGAATCTGATCATGTTTATTTTGATTTTCGCTCTTAGAGTTAAGCACTCGAACGACGATATTTTGAATGGTTCCTTTAACACAAGAAACAACAGCAGCGTTTCTTTGCCAGGTAGGATCAGAATATTCAGAAATATTGTTTGCTGATAATGAACAATCTTCAATAATACCATTTTCGCCAAGTTCTTTCGCAACTAAGCCAGCAAATCCAGCGGCAACATTTATATTTCCTTCTATTTCAACACAGCGAATTAATCCGTGAACAACTTGGAATAAACCACCCGCTGCACCATTTGGTTCAAAACCAACGATGTTGAAGTTAGAAATCTTATGGCCGTTACCATCTAAAACACCATTAAATGCGGTAGTAGCAGCTTTAATATTTTCTCCATTAAGATTAATATCAGCAGTAAGCATATATTTATCAGTAATAGTTGCTTGTGCTAAAAGTGCCTTTAATTCAGCTGCAGTAGATATTGTTTTATATTGTGCATCATTACGTGTAATAGTAATTCTATGATCAATTTTTAAAGTATCATCTCCTACTTTAGCTTCAATGTGAATAACTTCAGTTCCAGGCATATTTGCCGTAAACTGAATTTCATTAGGTTTACTAGCATCAGGAGGTAAGATATTTAATCTTGAATTACTTCTTGCTGAAATAGTATAAGTTACTTGATCAGCACTAACTCCATTAGGTAAGTTTTCAACAACTGCCCTAAGAGTTAATGCGCCAGCGCCCTCAACCATATTAGCGGGTGTAGCTTCAACTGCACCTGACATTAGTTTTACGGAGATTCTTGGTCCCGTAACTGGAGTTGGGATTGTAGGTGTACTTGATGAAGTACTACTTGATCCACTAGTACTAGAAGTTGGTGAGCTAGAGGTTGGTGCACTAGAAGTTGGGGATAAAGTAGAAGTAGGTTGAGATGATGAGGTACTAGTTGGGGATGAAGTACTTACTGGAGAAGATGTCACTGGTCCAGAAGATGCATCAGGTTTTGTGGATGAAGCTGGTGTTGAAGAAGAACCACCGCCACCAAAACAGGATGTTAATAATAACATCGATGTAAATACCATTCCAATTCTAATTTTGTTCTTTTTCATAATTATTTACCTATAAATATATCAATCCTTTCTATCTTTTTGTTTCGTATATCTTCGGCTAATTGTCCTTGAATTTTGTCATATGTTTTTCCATTTACTTTATAAGTAAGAACAATATTTTCACCATATGTATCTAACCTATTTTCGTTATGGTAGATAAGTTCAGTTTTATCGAATAACTTATAAGAAGCAATATTATCTTCATTAAACATCTCGCCTTTTAATTTAGGCGTTAAATTCAAAGTCAGTTTTCCCTCATCAATGGTAAATACTTTTTCGCCGACGAACATGATATTTAACATATTCATTACTTCAGCATTAGCTCCGGTTAAACGAGCGAAGAAACCTTGACCATGAAGTTTTTCATCCGGATTACAAGTAGGAACGATGAAGGAAGAATTTTCTAGCGGTGATCTTCCATAAACATTAGGATCCATATAAGCTACAAAGTTCGTCTTAAGTTCTTCATAGTACTCTTCATATAATCCTGCTTTTAATAAGCCTAGCAAGTATTTATAAGACATGTGGAGGAAATTACATTCTCTTTCAAGCCAGCCTTTAGTGAAGGCGTGGATGCGTCCTATTTCAAACGTAGCATCTTCTAGATCCGCACAAGTTTTATAAATATGAAGTTTCTTATCATAGAGATTGCTCTCTTTAATCTTTTGATATTCTTCTTTATTAGCAAACTCTTTACCAAGTTTTAATAACCTTGCACTTCCTTCCAAAAATAACGGTAAGGTGTGTAATTTATATTCTTTAATATCTACGGCATCAAAACCTAAGTGGGTCTTGTGCTTTAATTTTTCGTATTTAACTACATCGTAATATAAGTATGTAGGAATAATACCCTCACCTACTTTTTTAGCGCGTTTAATTGAATCAGTTAATAAATCTTTAGCCTTTAATAAGAAGTCTGTCATGCTCTTAACACTAATAGTTTCAAATTTTCCATTTGAACAATCAGCTAAAGATTTTCTAAATTCTTCGCGTGATGAAGTCGCTTTTTCATAATAAGCCATGCGTGAATTATAATTTTCTTCAACGAATGTATTTAAAGCTGAACTGATTTTTTCAAAGAATTCTTTTTGTTCACTAAGGACAAGTATATCTTCATCTTTAATGACAGGGAAATATTCTAGAGCGAAGTTAACTAATCTTAATAGTTCGATAGTTTCATCTAAGCTTGAGCCTAATATTCCTGGTAGGCCATTCATCGCATCGTTCCACCCAGGTTTTTCACACTCCATCTCAATACCTAACTGTTGATTATCAAGCGTTGAGAATTTTACAAGTATTAAGTTAAATATCTTGCTAGCAAGATTAACATTAATGACCTTGCCTTCTTTATCTTTTAACCACGAAGTTTTATTGATATCGAAGTGAGTATCTTTACACTTTTTAGCAAGCTTCTTTAAGTCTATTGCACCATATTGTCTAATCTTTTTATCTTTGGTCAAGCAGTATTTTTCACTTCTTGGTTCAACAAATACTGGTGAATAGAAGTAACGATAACTATTATCTAAAAGAAGTTCTTTAACTTTATCTGGATAGATAGAAACATAATTTTCTAATAAATCAACATTATATGTCCAGTGATCAACCCAATAACCTTCGGCAAAATTAGCTTCGTATGTCATTGAGGAATTTTCAAGAATCTTGCTGAATAGTTCATCGGGACTGATTGTTAGTTGCTTTTCATTATCTTTAAGCAAAGTATAAATAGTTGATGGGGCAAATTCACTTAGTTGGCTCTCTATCTTATCCCTCAAACTAGGTTTAACATATTCGAGTATTTGTTTTTGATTTTCATCCATATGGAATAGAGGCGGTTGAACATTGAGTGGGTTTTGACCATCAGCTTGAATGAGCGAGAAGAATAACTTGACGTTGAAATCTTTAACAAATGGGAAGAAATAAAGATCATTTCTTCTATTTTGATTTACATCACGGAAGTTTCCTGGTCCACTACTAAAGTAGCGACTCGGAATATTAAAGGAGTTATAATCTCTTTCCATATCTCCATGTTTTCTTCCATAAACATAATAAACTTTTCCTTCTTTATTATCGTTTAATAGAATTGGGAATCCTCCACGAAGACCATTATCAAAGAAAGACTGCTCGCTATAAAGATCAAATAGTCTATTTCCTGTTTTAACTTTAATAGGAGAAATTATAGAATCTATTAATTTTTCTGTTTCCTTTATATCATCTAAAAGTTCGGAATATTTAAGTGCCTTAATATTATT
>DNJQ01000064.1:8406-22160 GCA_003497225.1 Bacillota bacterium
ATATTATTTTTAAAAATATCAAAAGTATCAAACATTCCGTATAAAGAGATGAAAGAATATGATTCACCGCTCTTTATCACTCTAGAAAAAGTTGAAAAAGCACAAGGAAGTTTGTTTTCCGTTTGTTGCGGCATATTAACAAAGTCCTTGTAACTGCAATTTATAAAATTATAAGCGCTGAGCCAAGATGAATCAGAATTAAATACGCTATATGGATCAACGATGACATTGAGTTTTTTATCGTATTGGTCGATTGAAACAAAACCATTTCCCGTAATTGATTCACTAACGATTGGATTATCCGCCGTTGAAGTCTTAAACTTTACAAACGGCGCTTTCTTCTCTAAATTGGTAACGACACAATAAGCTGCCATTAAAGACACTAGCTCTTTATAGCAGTAATTAGAAAGACCATTGGGGAAGAATATCGGAAGTCCATCGACTACATCAAATCTTTTTGTTTTATTTGAATTATTAGTCAATGTCACTTTTCTAATTAATCCAGCGTAATTTTTGTGAGATACAGTTGAGTAGGTGATTGAATATGTATATTCTTTTGCCTGTTCTTCAATGCTAAACTTGCTTCGATCAACCTTCATTATACGATTAACATCTTTATTCGCACCAAAAAAAGGCATGTAATGCTTATTTTTAACTTTGATGAATGTGCGGAAAGACTTAATCGGAATATTTTGATAGGCTGATTGAGCAGAATCAAAAGGGGTTATCGGCGTATCCTTACTGGTTACGCCGAAACCACCCATCGCTTGTCCGACATTAGCATAGAAAGCCCAAAGAGGCTTTCCATCACAACCCGCTATAGCTGGGAGAAAATTTGCAAAAGTTTTTGCATGTTGAAAATCTTCGATGACGAATGTATCACCCAGAAAATAATATTTTGACATACTGATCTCACTTAACTAAATTTTTATTTTTTTAAAGAAAATGTATAAGACTTAACAAACGAATCACTGACTAAGGATGGAAGTGAACCTTCCTCAATTTTCCAAACAGTGTTATCGAATGTTGTATATTTGCTTGCACTCTTTAATTCTTCTGCTGTTAAACAACTAGAAGATGTAACTTTACCCATATTGGTATCACCAGAAGTTGGTTTAAGAGTTCCAAGATGAGTTTGAGTGAAGTTAACTGGTCTTGATGTTTTTGCTTCATATGGGGTTATATCAAACTGAATAGCATAACTGCTTTCAATTGTTCCCCATGTTTTACCAGCAAAGGCATAGATTCCGTTGGAATTTGAACCATTAGAATCTTGCTCAGCTGTTTCAGTACCAGCAGGATTTTTAGGATCGGAATAATCCATTACTTTTCTATCAACGCCGCAGAACTTCCAAGTAGTATCGGTATTTCCCGGTTCGCTAGGATGGTCCCATCCATTTCCAATCTTGCCTTTATATTTATCATCGTGATCGGTATAAACACCAGTGACAGTAATGTCACTTGTTAATGAAACGGTATTTCTAATTGAACCAGAAGCTGCAACTATTCCAGCAACAGCACCAGTATTACAGTCATTATCGTAGAAGTGTGTGTCCATTAAAGCTGAGCATTGTTCATCAATGATGCAGTTTTCAATGGTACCAGAATTATTTCCAGCAATAACACCAACAATCGTTCTTCCACGAACATCGATATTAGAGAATTTAACATTTCTAACAACACCACTACTTCCAATTATTTGGAATAGACCGATGTTGTCCCCGGCTTTATGAGCATCGCTTTTAAATCCACCCACTTTGCTATAAACATCTAAGTTACTTTGAGGTGAATTAGAATAATAAACTCTAGCGTTTTTAACTGTGTGTCCGTTACCCTCTAAAATTCCGTGGAAATAAGAGTTGTTCGGATTAGTTTCATCACCAAAGAAATATCCTAAAGGTTCAAAGTTAGCTATTGAACTTAAATCGATATCGTTTCCTAAAACATAGTAACCTTGAAGATCTTCGTTGATGTTTTGGAAGTCTTCAGCTGTTTTAATAACTTTAGTTGCAATAAATGCTTCAACTATTTCTACCGTATCATCTTTAAATTCAACGGTAATTTTTTGTTCACCAGCTGAAACTTTTGATAGGAACTTGCTAGATAAGCCGAGTATTTTACCAACTGTAAAATATTCTCCACTTTCAGCTTTAATACGTCCCCAGTTAATTGCCTTAACTTTCTTTTCTTCTTTTAATTCATAGAAAGTGAAAGTTTCTTGTGTAGCCTCAGTCTTATTTTCTGTATCTTCTTCTTCAGTTTTGATACCAGCTTCATAGATGAGTCTTTCTTGATATATGGTTGCTCCTTCTTCAATTACCTTGGAGCCTTCCCCACCACAAGATGTGATGGGGATGAGTCCGAGTATAAGGAAAGAAAGAATAGGTAATCTTTTCTTCATATTTATCCTCTTTTTTATTCTGCTTTGACGTAGGTCATTCCGCCGTCGTGATCGACAAAGTTAGCTCTAACATTGCCAGAACCATCGAAGACGTCAGTGGCTTCACCTGTTTGATGTGCTGACCATGTGCAGTCAGTAACGGTGATATTATCCATATTAACTGCAATTGGACGTAAGCAGTTTACACCGTTAAGTCCAGCAATAAAGTCAACATGGCAGTTAGTTATTTCAGCCTTTCCTTGTAGTGGTTGAACGAACATAACTTGAATCGAATTGCTTGCAGATTCAGCTACCGTGACCTTGAAATTAACATTTGTAATTTTAGTCGTTGTATCGGCGGTAATATTTGATAATGCCAAGAGTGAATATCCGACATGAGTTGGTGTGGCTTCAATTGTAAGATTTCTAATTTCACATCCGGCTAAGAAGTGGAATAGAGGTCTTTCAGTTGTTAAACCATAAATTCTATGGCCTTGTCCTTCAAATATTCCGCTATATTGACATCCTTCTAGTCCGAATTTTGTATGTCCGACTGAAGAATAATCGATATCAGCTGTTAAGACGACATTTTTCTTTGCTTGATCAGCGTTATTAACGGCGAAGAAAGCTTCTAATTCTTCTGCTGAACCAATTTGAACTGCGTTTTCAGGTATATCATATGTTGGACCATCAGAATTAACTGTGATTGTAAGTTCATTAGATAGAACAGTTGATGAATCAGCAAGTGTTGCCGTAACTGAAACCGTTGTTTCTCCATTTGCTAAAGCTTTAAGGGTATAAACGCCTTCTGCTTCCGTTACAGATACAACTGATGGATCACCAATATTAACACTTAATGTTGGCTCTTCATCAAAGTCAGCAACTACAACTTTAAGTTCAACTTCATCGTTTGGTTTTAAATTCGATGAAGCAGAAATCTTAACTGATGGTTCAATTGCTACAAATGCATCATCGTGATGCTTTAATGTTGGCATTTGTCCATCAACAAGATTCCAAACATCTTTAGATAGAGCGAAGTCACTAGCTACGCAACCTGAGAAATCACCGAGTCCACCAGTGATTGAAACATGTTCATCACCTTTTCCAAGCATTCCCCATTCATGGCTTCCGGAAGCATCTATGATGTTTCCATGATCACCATCGCGGTTGGTATAGATGTTCTTGGCCGAAGCGAAGGCATCTGTACCGTTATAATAAGCATATGGGAAGGCTCCAAACATGCTGTCTTTAACTCTTGGGTCTTCGCTTGTTGAAGTTGCGACAAAGACACAATCTTCAACTGTACCCTTTAAGATACCGAAGGCAACACCATTTTTGGTCCAAGCGGTTGCAGGATCAACTTCTTGAGCAACATTCTCTGCTTCAATAAGGCAGTTAACCATAACTGATTGTCCTTGAAGCTCTTTAGCAAGAATTCCGCCCATGCCACAAGGAGAATTAACCTTACCGATTAAGTGAAGGTTTTTAACGATAGAACGAGCCATGACTTGAACTAAGCCAGCTGAAGTTCCATCATTAGCACAATCAACTTGGAAGTTTTTAACGGTATATCCATTACCATCGATTAAGGCATTTAAGACCGTTCCCTTAGTAGCTCCAGAGAAGTGGTGTCCCTTTAAATCGAGGTTCGCACCGAGCATATATCTTCCATCGATTGATCCAGCCTTATCAAATAAACTAATAAATGCTTTAGGATCAGAGATGGTCTTATATAAAGCATCATTGCGCTCAATCTTAATTGACTTATGAAGATTATAAGTTTTTCCATCAAGTGTAACTCTAATTGTGAAATTATGAGTTCCAGCATAGTTAACTACATAAAGTTTCTTATTTGCTGTATCAGCTTGTGGTCCATCTTCAAATGAAGCATAAGCGGTATTTGATGGCCAAGAGAAGGTACAATCTTCAATTGATTTTCCGGCTGGAAGATCATCACTTGTGACCGTTAATAGATATGCTCCAGTACCTTCAGTAACAGAAGTTAATTCTTCTGTATTATTTATTTGGGTAAGTTTTGCCTTAGCGGTAAAACTTGTTAAAACTGGTGTAACAGTTATTTCTACTTCTTTATAAACGCTTGGAGCATCAGTAACCCAGACTCTAATTTTAACTGTCTTTTCTGATGCAACATCTTTTGCTGTAACAAGTCCAGTTTGATCAACTGTTGCAACAGATGTATCTAAAGACATATAAGAAAGTTTAGTACCGGTAGGATTAACTGTAGCGGTAATTTGAACACTTTCTTTAGCGTTCATAGCTTTTGGTGCTTCAAGACTTAAAGTAATTGAAGGATCAACATCACCGCCAGTTGATGTAGTTCCGGGCCAAGTTGGCTGAGGGACTATTGAACTTGTTGGAGATGTAGACGAAGTTGGACCGGTGCCAGATGTTGAAACTACGGTTGAAGTAGATGGTGATATTTGTGAAGTGGGAGAAGAAGGATTAGACGATCCTTTTTCTCCACAGGCTGTTAAGCCAACACTTAGCATTGCAAGTAATGCTAAGTAACTTTTTCTTTTCATATATTATCCCTCTACCGGTGTTTCGGTTGGGGTTTCAGATGGTGTTGGATCTGGAGCTGGATCAACGCTAACACTTTCTTTAACAAGAACAGGAGCTTTTCCATCTTCTAGAGTCCAAAGTGTTGGATCAAGATCGAAATCTGCTGCTAAGCTAGTTGAGAAATCACCAAGTCCAGCGTGGAAGTTTTCAAAGACAACTGTATGACCACCACCATCAGGAGAGAATGGCTTTTGTAAAGATGATTCGTTACGATTTACATAAACATTATTGATGATGCCTTTACTACTGAATAAATAAGCTGCAACATCGAGTGTTTGACTATATTTAGCGTTGGAGTCGGTTTCTTTATCGTTGGTAATTAAAGCGACAACATTTTGGATTGTTCCACTGACACAAGCGACGACAACGCCATTTCTTTTCCATGTCCATTCGTCACATTCTGTCATATTAGTTGCTTTTAATACACAATCTTCAATGATTCCTTTTTCGCCAACTTCCTTAGCAACTAAGCCAGCAAATCCAGCAGCGACATTAAGGTTTCCTTCTATTTCAACACGGCGAATCAATCCGTGAACAAACTGGAATAAACCACCTGCAGCTCCACTTGCTTCATATCCAACAATGGTGAAGTTAGAAATCTTATGGCCATTACCATCTAAGACTCCATTAAAGGCGGCTGTAGCAGCTTTAATTTCAGCTCCACCTAAATCAATATCAGCAGCGAGCATATATTTATCAGTGACTGTTGTTTGAGCTAAAAGTTCTTTTAATTCATCCGCGGTAGATATTGTTTTATATTGCGCATCATTGCGAGTAATCTTAAGTTCATAGTCGAGCGCTATCGTTTCTTCTCCAACTTTAGCTTCAACATGAATGACTTCAGTTCCTGGCATATTGGCTGTAAATTGAAGTTCATTGGCTTTACTATTTTCATCTCTCGGTAAGAGATTTAATCTTGCGTTACTTCTTGTTGGTAAAGTCCAAGTTACTTGTTCAGCGGTAACATCTTCAGGTAAGTCTTCAACGCTGAGTTGAAGTGTTAATGCACCTGCTCCTTCAACTAGATTTGCTTCTGTTGCTTCAACTGCGCCAGACATAAGCTTTGCGGCAATTTTTGGTCCAACAACTGGTGTTGGGGTTGTAGATGTAGTTGATGATGTACTTGATGTTCCACTAGTAGTCGGTGAGCTAGTAGTTGGTGCACTAGAAGTTGGGGATTGGGTAGAAGTAGGTTTAATTGATGTGGTACTAGCTGGGGATGTAGAACTTACTGAACTTGGGTTTGAGGCTGGGGTAGATGATCCTTTTCCTCCTCCACAAGATGTAAGTGTGAGCATTGTGAGTAATGCTGCTAATGTGCGTAATTTTTTCATTTCTTTCTTTCCTCCTTATATAAATTTTGAAATGATAATGTTTAACCTTTCAAACCACCTACCGAGGTGTTCTCCATAATCGTCTTTGAGAAGCAACAGAACAATATGATTATGGGTAACATCGTAACGATGATGGTTGCAAATAGTAAGGTATAGTTTCCGGTATTAAGCATCTTATCCGAAAGTGCTTTAAGACCGAAAGCTAAGGTTGGTTTCTCTTCAAGGAACATTGAAGGTGTTAGATAATCGTTCCAAAGTCCGATAAGCTGCATAATAGTAACTGCAATAATCGGTCCTTTAGCGAGTGGCATAATGATGCGGAAGAAGATTTTAAAATCACCCGCGCCATCAATCTTAGCCGCTTCAACGTAAGTCCAAGAGAGATTTTTATAAAAGCTATATAATAGCATGAAGTTCATTCCGAATCCGCCGGAATAAATGAATATACATCCAATGATTTTCCCATCTAGATGTAAGGTTTTCATGAGTTGAATCTGACTTGGTAAGGCTCCTACAATAGGAACAATAAGTGAGAAGATAACAACTCCGAAGATGACTGAACGTCCTGGGAAACGGTATTTAGCTACAACATAAGCCGCGCATGAAGAGAAGAAGATTGTAGCTATTGTTCCACCACCAGCAACGATAATCGACATACCTAACATTTGTAGAATAGTGAAATTATGTGTTGATTGATCTTTAAAGGTAAATGCCTTAATAAAATTATCAAATGTCCATTCTCTAGGTAATCCGTTAAAGTTATTCGAGTAATCTTTTGCTGATTTAAATGAATTCATTAAGACCCACGCAAAGGGGATAATGAATGTTAAAGCAAAAATCAAAAAGACGACAAAAATGATCGGATAAATCACTTTTTCCGCTTTGGTTCGATGTTTTTCAAACTTTCTTTCCGAAGCTTTATATTTTGCTTCTTCAAAGTGTCTATCTATTTTCTTGAATAGACTATTCTCTTTCTTTGCCGCTTTCATCAGAAACTCACATCACCGTACATCTTGTTAAGTCCGTAACGAACTGAACAAATTATCGGTGCTCCTATTAATGAACAAACAAGACCTAATGTTGCTGGCGAATTAAGCGCCGCTCCACCAGATTCTTGATATATCTTTAAACCAATGGTCATGGTTTGATATTGACCTGAAGTCAAGAAGAATGGTTGAAGATAAACATTAAAGACACTCATCATGCCGAAGATAAATAGGGTCGTTATTGTTGGCCAAGTTAGAGGAATAACAATCTTTATAAACTCTTTAATAGGTGGTATTCCATCCATCTTGCATGACTCTAATATTTCCTTAGGGATTCTTGACATTCCTGATGTTAAAAGAATGACATCATATCCAATTCCGGCCCAAATACAGAATAGCCATACCATCCACTTTGCTGAGTCTCCAACAAATAATCCAGAAACTCCAAGTGAATTAAAGAGTGGTCCTAATAAACCATCTTTACTTAAAGTCAATTTATAAACTAATGTTAAAACTACTAAAGGAAGTATGCTTGGAAGATAGAAAATGGCTTTAAAGAAACCAGCTCCAGCTATCTTTTTAAAGATAAAGTATGAGAAGATTAAAGATATTGGAAGAGTTACAAAGCATGATACAACTAAATAGGCCGAAGATGCTAATAGCATTTCTTTTACTTTGTCTTGTTTCAAAGAATCAAAGAAATTAGCGAAATTAGCAAAAAGGTTATCTATCTTTACAAATTGAAGTTCTCCGCGAACCATTGTCTTAAACGATAATAGAATAGAGTTAATGTTCACGAATAACCACATGATTAGAAACTGTAATACAGGATAAAGAAGCATGAGAAGAACGAAGATACTGCTCTTTTTAATCTTCTTTTTTCCGTAGATTGGGTTGATTCTCTGCCTCTTAAGTAATTGCATAAACTACCTCAATTAATCTGATAAACCAGCTATAGCTAACCAGTTGCTCCAGCCATCCTTAGCATCTTTATACATGGCGTCAAATAAAGCATCAGGAGTATTTTTACTATTATCAGATGCGGCTAAAGCATAAGGAATTTCGTTATTTAACCATGGTGTAACTGTACTAGCATTAAAATAAGTAATTGGGTTATCACTAGCAAGATTAAATTGTGTTGTTTGAGTTAACTTTTCATGAACTGATTTCATATAAGTATTGGTCTTCTCAAGTTCTGATAAATCAACGTCAGAATAATCAAAGGCGAGGAATGATCCACCGGTTGATTCGGTAAATGTCTTACAAGCCTCTGCTGAAGCAAGATATCTTAAGAAATCTTTTGCGCCTTCTTTGTTATAAGCTTTTTCAGGAATAATCATTGAATCGCCGAAACCGACAAGATAATTAACATCTTTTGCATCGGCTTTAGCTTTTGGAGCTTTCATCATGGCGTAATTAAATGATAATTTTCCATCCATAGCGTGTTCTAATTCATATTGTGCCCATTGAGCATAAGGAATCATCGCTGCTTTTCCGTTAGCAAATGCGCTTTGTGCGGAAAGAAGTGAAGCATCATAAGATTGAGGAATTGAGTTATTTTGATTAGTTGCAACTAAATCGCGCCACATCGTGTATGCTTGCTTAAGTTCTTTATAGTAAGAAGTAGGATTATACATTTCATATCCATCGCTATATTTACCAGTTGGACCTTTATATTGTTTAATGGTCTCAAGTTTTTCTATTCCAGCTAGTTGTGCCCACCATTCAAAGACGATGTAGTCCCAGTAATATTCACGATCAGAACCAGACCAAGCGAATGGTTTAACTGTATCACGGCTATTAGGAACTGGTACAGCATCATCGTTTATCTTTTTACAAAGTGCTACTAATTCATCATAAGTAGTAGGAACTTTCCATCCATGTTCTTCAAACATATCGATGTTATAGATTAATCCACCAGCGCCTTGAGTGTAGCAAGCTTTATAGTAATGCTCTTCAGTATCGCCTTTACCCATGAATTTACTTGCTTTTACACCAGCAGGAATCGCTCTTTGTTCAAATGTCTTTTCACTGTTATAAACTTTTGAACTATATAAGTCATCGAGTTTTGCTAAATATCCTCGTGTAGCAAAGTTTTGCCAGTTAATATCGTGTGACATATAAATGTCAAATTCAGGATTGCCTTTAAGTTGGCTTTCTATTCTATTTAAAATGTTGCTATCAACAGTGGCCTTAACTTCAACGCCCGTTAATTTTTTATAGTCTTCAGCAACTTTATTGATCCATTCGGAACCATAACCACCATCGTAGACGCAGACGTAAACGGCATTACCATCGTCTTCGCTTCTACCTCCGCCACCTCCACAAGAGGTTAGACTCAATAGACCAACCATTGCAACTAACGGCATATAACATTTTTTCATATATAACTCCTCGATAGTTAGGAAACCGATTTCCTAATCTTACAAAAGTATTTTAAATGCTAAAAGAAATGTTGTCAATAAGAAATTGTTAACGCTTACAATGCGTAATAAGCATAATTTTCTATAATCCGCTACTTTTAGTGGCCATCTAGCTTAGCATTTTCTGCTAGTTTTTTAAGAAACATTGCTTACATTCGCTATATATGCTTGCAAAAATGCAAAAATGCGTTTATTTTATTTAGTAGGAAATCGGTTTCCTAAACCGCTTTCATAATCGAGGTAAAAAAATGAAAAGAAAAGCAAGCTTTCTCGCATTAATTCTTCTATCTTTAACTTCTTGTGGCTCCGGCACGTCATCTTCTACTCCAAATTCTGGTTCAATCCCCGTAGGTGATGATTACTACGATAAAGTTGAGGAACGAGCAAAATTTAATAAGACGAGTAACTTAAACTTTAAAGAAGATTTCACTAACGGTATGTCAGATGATGTTTTCGCTGTCTTAGACGCTAAGTGGGACGCCGGTGGAGTTAAACCCCATAACGGTGTTAGAAAAAGAAATATCTTCTACACTAAAGATTCTCAAAATAACGGTTATGTCGCAATTAAAGGTCGCGGATTATATAACCACGATGAAGGTACAATTGCCGGATCTCCAGAAGGTGGATGTTTTATTACTAAAGAACACTTAGGACCAGGAAGATATGAAATCAAGATGGCGGCAATGCCACGCGAAGGTGGAATTACAGCTTTCTGGACTTACTGTACTACTACCGGAAGTGAAGCAACTTCGCAGAATGAAATCGATATTGAAATCGGTGGAAAAACTGATGGAACATCTTATGAAGCATTATGGGCAACAACCTGGACTTCTCACAAGAATACATCTCATGAAGCACCAGATGTCACCGATATGCTCTATTTAAATGATGGAAAGATTCATACTTATACCTTTGACTGGTATACTGCTTATCCAACAGATAAAATGCCAAGAATCGATTGGTTTATTGATGGAAAACTAATTACTTCAATTTCTAACGATACTGTACCAACTCACGAAATGCCACTTTGGATTGGACTTTGGTTCCAATCATGGGCTGGTGAAGCTCAATTTGATACAGATTATCTTCTTATTGATGAAGTAAGTTATAATGCCTTTGAAGAAAAACAAGTATTTGATAACTGCCGTACAAAGCCAAGTTATACGCAATATAAACCATCAGAAGCCGGCATTCAAACACTTTCCTACGATACGATAAAAACTGTAAATAAGATTGCTAATGGATCATTTAAGCAAACTGCTGCTTCTAGCGATGGATCTTTAGATGGTTGGTTTAAAGATCAAAGTTCTAAAGGAACGCACGAAGTAATTACTGAAGGTCAAAAGAATAAACTTAAACTTACCGCTTCAAGCGATACAAGCGATAAATATCACGGTCAATACCTTAATCAAACTATCACCGAAGCTTATCCAAACTATAAATTTGACTTTAAAGTAACAGCTAAAAAGGCCGATGCTAATTCTAAAGGTCAAATAATCTTATATTACATTGATAAAACTGGCATGGTTTTGAGCCAAACAAATATTGATGTTACTTCTTTAGAAGATACTCTCTATACAAAAGAAATAACAATGCCAGCAAAATCTCAGAAGTTAAAAGTTGAATTCACCGCTGATGATGGTTCAACTACCTTCTCTGACGTAAGTCTTGTTTTCAAGGGAATAGCTTGATTCTTTATTAGTCTCCTTTAAAGAGCAAGTTGATTCTCCTACTACTATGCTCCCGGGAATTCTTATGAGTTCTCGGGAAGTTTTTTTATTTGTCATTAAATCTATTAATTTCTCTGCTAACTTTTCACCAATAGCTTTGCTATCTTGTCTAGCCGTAGTTAAAGTTGGTGTAATAAGTCTTCCCATTTCTATTCCATCAAAACCAGTAATAGAAATATCCTCTGGACATTTAATTCCCATTTTATGGCAATATTGGATTAACTTAACAGCTGTTAAATCATCAGGACACATTATTGCCGTAGGCTTTTCACTATTGGAACTAAATAGTTTTTTAACTTCACTAATCAATTCCTCACTATTTAAATAATGGGTTCGAATTAAATAATCACTATAAATAGGAATATCATTATCAGACATAGCATTTTTAAATGCTTCAATACGAGAAGAAGTGATTTCTGAATCATCACCACAAACAAATACTATTCTTCTATGTCCTAATTTAATTAAATGAGTTGTTAATTCATACATTAAATCATAGTTATTAGAATATACTCCTGACATATGTTCACCCACATAGTCGAATCCGATGCTTGGAATATCACTATTAATAATTTCTTGCATTTCTTTCGCGTTCATATCACCGAAAAGTAACACGCCATCAACTCCTCTAGCCATGCAGTTTTCATAAAGAGTTCCTTTATTATTTCCTACATTATTTGAAACGAAAAGAAGATCGTAATTTTTTTCATTCATCTTCCTTTGAAATGATTCAAGGATTTCGGAAAACAATCCGTGACGTAAAGGTGATATAGAAAGTCCTAAAAATGCTAAAATTCCAACATTGTTGCTCTTCCCTTTACTTAATGTCGAAGCCGTTTGATTCGGAATAAAGTCCATTTCACGCATGGTCTTAAGAACCTTCTGCTTTGTCTTTTCAGGAATGCTCGGGTAATTGTTTATTACTTTACTCACCGTACTAGGAGAACATGAACATTTTTTAGCAATATCGTATATAGTAGTCATTATTCCTCCTTTAACGTAATCAAATTATTTTTATCAACATTTACATTATAATACTTTTCTTTAATCTTAAAGTTTATATTTTCTTTTTTTGTTCCAAAAATAAAGATAATATTTTTTCCATCCTTCAAACGATACCCTGCAACATTGTCTTTTGGAATATCTATTATTTTAGCCTCATCTTTAAAATAATGTGAAAAATGATATATAGCTTCATAACTACGTTTAAATATTAATTCATTAGAATTTGAATCATAATGAACTGGCGCTTCACAATAATTTCCTACGTGATTTGGTCCACCTTTTTCATCTAAAAGAACATTCCAGTCTAAAAAAGCTACTGTTCCATTTTTTAGACCGTGCAAATAATTTTTAAAATATCTTATAGCGTTATTAAATTCTTCTTTATTATCAGCGTTAGGGTTATAATTTTCTACGCAACCTTCAGTAAAAAATAATGGTTTATGATATGTTTTTTTAACAATCTTTAAATCATCTTTAAAAGTGTTATCATACCAGTGATACGCAATTCCATGAACAACATCTTTGATTTGATTTTCACTAAATAATTCTTGAACTCTTTTTACAATAACATCTTTATTGTGATCCCAACACAAAAGTTTAATTTCATTAAGCTTATACTTTAAAAGTTTTTCTTTCATTAACAGAATCATTTTAGCTTCATCTAAACTACTATAAATACAAGATTCCCAAACTTGAGTTGCTTGAGGTTCATTTTGAACACTAAAATATTCAATATCAAATCCCAAATTAGTTATTTCTAAAAGAGTTTTAGTATAATATTCTGCACATTTTTCATAACAATCTTCTTTTAAATGTCCGCCGGAACAATAAGAGTTATTGTCTTTAAAGACTTTTGGAGGTGTCCAAGGTGCAACAAAGATCTTTTGTTTCCTTATGGACTCTATTCTTTTTAATACTTTAAGCGTTGTTTCTTTAATATAAGATAAATCAATACTTCCATCGTCTTTTAAAAAATCATATGAAGTTACACCAAAATCACATGAGGCTAAAGGTAGACGAGAAATATTGTAGTTTAAACCCGATGATGAATATACTTTATTTAAGAAAAGTTCTTGATTTTTATTATCCATCTTTAAAAAGTTTAAAGCTGCACTATCGGTTACTGCTCCACCAAAACCGACCATATCTTCTAAAGCATTACATGCATCAAGATCAATATAGTCTTTTGGTTTACTCCCTTCATTTATTGTTTTTTCTATTAAATGCTCATTCAGCGTTGTTTTGATTATCTTCATCTTTCATTAACCCCATATGATAATTTTCTTGATATAAATCTTTATTGATATATTCAT
>DNJQ01000055.1:0-3528 GCA_003497225.1 Bacillota bacterium
GCTTATCAAATGTGGATATATTCATTCTAATAAGCGTGGTTCTTCCTACTTTTTTTGTTCTAGAATCAATTAAGTTTGTTAAAATCTCTTTATGACTATCTTTATAATCAGTTATTCCGATTGCGTTATAAAAAGCATAGCCAATAACTAGCCCGTGACCATCATGAGTGTAATAATCAACAACCTGATTCTTTTTTGTATGTCCTTTTTTTGCTGTTAGATATGCTCCGTGAGATTCTCTTACAAGCACACTTTCTTCTTCTAACCGTCCAAGTATTTTACAAAAAGTTTTATATGGCATCATTGAAAAATGATCCTTATATTCTTTTGAAATATCAAATACTATGCCTTCATTTTGAAGACAGTATTCTCTTATTGCTTTTGTATAAACCATAATTACTTTTCTTCCTTTTCCTTATACATTGCAATAACCTTTTGAACTTCATTTTGTAAAACTTCATAATCTGGCATTACAGTAGTATATTTTGCAGCATAGATGTTATTGTCAATTCCTTGAATAGCCATCTTAGCTAAAGCAGCTTCCTTATCAGCACATAATATTATGCCAATTGGATCTTGGTCATCTTCGTCATTAACCTCTTCTTTAAAATAGTTAACATACATATTCATTTGACCAAAATTTTCAGGTTTTAATTTATTCATTTTTAAATCAATTAAGACATAAGATTTTAATATTTTATTATAGAAGACCATATCTACATAATAATTCATTCCTGCAATAGATATTCTTTGTTGTGTACCAACAAACATAAATCCTCTCCCTAACTCTAGAAGAAAATCTTCAATATGGTCAACAATAGCCTTTTCTAAATCAGATTCTAAAAATGTCTTTTCTGGCACACCAACAAATTCTAAAACCATTGGATCTTTAATAAAACTATCAGGAGTTTGATAAGTAACGCCCCGGCTTGCTAAATCCAAAACTGTCTTTTTATTAATTTCACCTTTGGATAATAAAAGTCTTGTATATAGTTGAGAATCAATTTGTCTTTCAAGTTCTCTAACGCTCCAATTAGAATTCTCACATTCATGTTCATAAAAGCTTCTAGCATTTATATCAGATACACCTAAAAGAAGTAAATAATGTGACCAACTCAATTTGCTAGACAGTGTCTGGCTTTTTTCATAATTTAAAAATAAGGCACTGATTGTAAATTTGATCTAGAAAAACCTCTACCATATTCTTGAGTTAATTCTTTTGATAAGCCTTTTAGTAATGCAGAACCATATTCAGCTCTAACATTACCATTTTGTTCTTCTTCAACAATTCTTCTCCCAATATTCCAATATGTTTGATTTATAAAATATAAGACATTTTGTATCTCTACAAAATGTCGGCTTTTTAACAATGGTGGCCCAAGGGGGAATCGGACCCTCGACGCATGGATTTTCAGTCCATTGCTCTACCAACTGAGCTATCGGGCCAACCGGGTATGTAACTAATAGTTACATCTCCATCGGTGTATATTATGCTATAAAAGGAACATAAATTCAAGTGCTTAATTTTTAATTAATGCTGTATTAGTCTAGATGTGTTATTTTCTCTTCATATTCAGGCGTAGAACTAGTTAAGGCATGCAATTCATCTAAGGTATCATCTAGATTGTGTGTTTCACATTTAATAATATATAAATCTCCAGCGTGAATTAATCTTTCTCCACCTTTATCACTTCTTGTAACAACTTCGCCTTCTCTATTTACTTTTACTATTTTTTCAACTTGGCAACCAGCTGGCCATAAAATATCTCTAACACTTCTTCCGGTAACGAAAGATCCATTATCAATTATTTCTTCTATTTCTACATGTACTAATGGTTTACCTTTATTAGCAGCTTTTATATTTCCTTCAAGCAATTCATCATATAAAGGTTTAATACTTAATAGTTCAACAACAAAGTAAGAAATAACAACAACGATTGCTGCTTGTAAGAATCCATTTAAGAATTGACCGGTAATTTCACAAACAAGTATTATTCCAGTTAAAGGTGCACGGACGATTGACGCCATCATAGCAGACATTGCTATTGCAACTATCATAGCAGCATATTTTGAATCCATACCCATGTTTATAAACATATGGCTACAAAGTCCACCAATTAAAGCACCAACAACAAGCATTGGTATAAATAACCCACCTGTTGATCCTGAATTACTAGAGAGTGATATTAATATCATCTTTAATATTAATAATACAAAGATGGTAGACCACGAAAATGAATTATCTATAGAAAAATTACTTAACATTTTTTTAACTAATCTTGCTCCGCCTCCTAAAAGGAAACCAGCTGAATTTTCCTCGTTAGTGTAACTTACAATTCCAACAACTAATACACCGCATAATCCGACTAATACATAAGCAATTAATAATCTATATATCCTTTTGATTTTAAATCTATCATAGAATCTTCTAGTATAAGAAAGAAAGACTGAAAATAAAGCTGCTGTAAGTCCAACTATAATTCCAAGTAATAATAACATCCAAATAGAACTATAAGGTAAAGTAGCAATTTCACCAACATCAAATATATAGAAAGTAAAATCAGTACGAAGTCCAGTCCAATAATTTAAACATCTACTAGTTAAAATAGAAAATATAACCGCTGATGCCGTAGAAAGAAGGATTGTTGGAGAAAATCTTTTATGACCTTCTTCTAGAGCGAATATTAATCCTGTTAAAGGTGCATTAAAGGCTACTGCTAAACCAGCTGAAGCGCCGGAAGTAATTGATAATCTTCTCCAAGCCTTAGCTCTCCACCTTATTTTTTCTTCTCCAGCATTAACAATATCTCCTACTAAACCCCCTAATTGAACTGAAGGGCCTTCAGATCCAAGAGGTAATCCAGAGAAAAATGTAAGTAAACTATAAGCTATGGTTCCAAAGAACATCTTAATTTTTTTGTATTTAAGTTCTCCACGCATAACTCCTTCGGTATAAGGAATTCCTGAACCTACTAGTTCGGGGATGAACTTTAAAAGCAGTGCCATAATTACTGCAAGTGCACCCATGCCTACTAACACAAGTGGTAGGAAATACATTTTATAATATACTTTTGTATAAATTTCTGCAGTAAATTCAGTTATATGTTCTGCACAAAAATTATATCCCCAAACAACTACCCCAACTAAGATACCAATAACTAAACCATTAATAATTATGGGAAGTACAGTATTTAAAAGATATTTTGTAAAACTTTGCTTAATTCTATAAGGTTTTGCGTGACTATCCATATCTACTCCTTCTTATTATTCAAACATTCTTCATAAAAACTTGAAATGAAATCCATAACTGCATCATCCATTTCAACTAACAAATTATAGTCCAAATTATCAAAAAATGCTCTTTTTTCTTCTTCGGAGCCCTTTGCTTTAATTATTGCCATATCATCATTTACTTTTTTATCATAATCATTAGCTCTTAACGAAAGATTTGGTCTATGATATCTATTTGAAACAGCTAAGAATTTACATTCTTCTTTATCTTTTAATGCTTCTTTCATTTTAAGAAAG
>DNJQ01000055.1:3754-4492 GCA_003497225.1 Bacillota bacterium
CATTTTAAGAAAGTTTTTATGATAATCAACTGTTTGATCTAATGCTCCAGAAATAATTAAATGAGGAACATCACTATTTAATAAAGAGTTTATCGTATTTAGTTTTTCATTACCTTTAAGTTTTTTATGAAGTTTTCTAGTTAAAACAAATTTTATTAAGCTAACTTTGCGTTTAAGAACTTCAGTAAATCTATCATAAATATTAGCTATTTCATTAATAAAAGGAGCTAAAGCAACAATTCCAGATATTTTAACATCACATATTTCAGTAACATTACAAACAGCAAAAGCTCCAAGAGAATGCCCGTAAAGTAAAATTGGAAGCTTATTTATTTTTTCATTACCTGAAACATATTCTAAAGCTGCTTTTAAATCTAAAACAGAATAAGTTAAACAGTTAATTCCTTTTCCCTCAGATAAATTACATCCAGTATTATCAAATCCTAAGACCAGATAACCTTGTTGTGCAAAATAATTTATTTCTGTTGTATATTGAAGATGTCCTGCACCTAAACCATGGGAAAGAACTAATAAGGCCTTATACTCTTTATAATTTGTTGAAGAATATAAATAACCTCTTAGTTTATTATTGTCATTAGTAAGAAATTCAACTTCCTCTGCTTGAAGATCTTTAAAGTCATTAACAGTAAAATATTTTAAAGTGTTATCATCATCATAACGATGATTAAACATCATGTTGAATGCTTTATTAATGCTCATATGAATAAATGCTATAAA
>DNJQ01000051.1:0-3211 GCA_003497225.1 Bacillota bacterium
TAAAGAATTAAGCAACATACGCCCCTCTAGCAGCAGACATTCGACCGAAAACATGCGAGAGGTGAAGGTACGAAGTAGCTTTACCTCGAGCGGTACCCTGGCACTATCCCCGTATTTGAAGAATAGTACATATTATGAAATAGTAAACATCAATTTAGGAACCAATCCTATTAGTTCATTAGAGATTGTTTCTTGCTTAAACTCCTTTAATATTGCGTATATTCAATATCATTATAATTACAAAAACTGCTCATCAAAGTATAATCTAAAACTATTTATGAGTACCGTCCAAACACTTAGTTCAGCGTGGAATTGCGACAATAATTTAGGCCTAAAAACTGACCTTGGAGACCTGCCTGACACCAGTCAAAAAAGTGGCAGTTGAATAAAAAAGATGGTAAGTTTTTAGCTTACCATCCCGTCCCATTTTCTATATTAGCAGGTAGTGGAACACTTACCTTTTCTGGGGCTTTGTCAGCGAATACATTTGTCAAATCACCTACAACTTGGACAGTGAAGATACCCATTAAAAGCGTTTCAACATCTAGTGAATGTAGGTAATCTTGTTCGACAATTGTCTCACCTTCTGTGTAAGAAGAATGTAGTGTAGAAAGATCAAGCCTTATATCACCGAGATTCTTTTGTATTAATGCTGGTCCAGAAATCATCAAATTATATTTGTATACAGAGTTTTCATACGTTGATTCATATTTAGTTAAAACGTCTTCGAATTTTATCGGTGAATTTGGTATAAATCCATCTTTAATCTGCTTCTTGATTTCATTGCCAACTAAATCACTTGGTTTCATTATGAATATAATCATTTCAGCCATTTTGTTCGTATCGGATAAATCGGCTGTAGTATATGTTCGATATTCATTGTCACGTCTAATATAAATAGTTTTATTCTTTCCAACGTAATACAAATCTAATGTTCCTTTATCAAAGACAACGATGCCAACAAAGCCTTTATATTTATCATTTTTAGTATGTAAATGAACATTAGGAACGGAGTTTTCATCAAGTTCGATATTTACTGTTAAAGGAAGTTCTGGTTTTCCTAGTGCTTGAGCAACGTTAAACTTAGTAAATCCTAAATTTACCTCGATAAACAACTGGAAGAATAATGATCCTTCAAGTCTATATGAAGCTATATTAGCGGTATTAACAAACATCTTAAGCAAAGCTGTAAATGAATCAAAGTCATAATAACTAGCTAATTCTTCTGCTGTTGGTGCAACGATACCAAAATCAACACTAGTTTGACTATAAATGCTATCATCAAGCGTTAAGTTCAAATCGAATGTTTCACCAGCGAAGGCGTAAATATTAGTTACTGTAACTTTTGAAACAACTCCATTTTTGGTAGCAATTGAAGCATCAATTATTGAATTCTCTGTTGAAATAACATTTCCACTGCTATCTTTATTTGGATTAAATCCAGAAAGATTCTCGTAAATCTGTTCACAATCTGCTTTTAAGTGAAGATCTTGTAATTTACCTGTTTCTGCATCTTTATTAACAGCAAGACTATAAATGAATTTATTAACATCGATGTCTAATGGTTTCATTTCAGGAATGACTGGATCAAATACTCCACTACCAAGTCCTTCTGTTACTCCATCAAGCAAGGAATTAAGAATATCAGAATTGATGTGCATAAGTTCGGTTAAGTATCTAACAAGTTGTAATAACTGTTTAACACTCATATGAACTTTAAGTTTTTTGTTATAAACGATATAGATATTTCCATCACACATTTTTCCAGAAATGATGTGGGTTTGAGTAGTTCCATTCATTGGTCCAGTGATTGTTGCATCAAATGACATCTTAATATTCTTACTATCAGTGATATCAAGTTTCATTGTTCCATCATAAGAATATGTCACTTGTCCGTCATGTTTAGCATTTCCTTTTAGACTTAATGAGAACTGCTTCTTAGTGAAGGTATTCATGACATCTTCTACCTTGGTCATTAGATCAGTTAATTCTTCATTACCTAAAGCGTTACTAAATACTGGGGCAGTAATAGTAACTGAATCATTAACAGTTAAGAATAAGTGTCTGATACTTGATGAGCCATTGAGTTCAATGTTAAAGGCACTATTAATACCCATATTGAAATTGATATTTCCTAATAAGGTTGAAAGATTATCAAGATATAAGGTTCCAGAGATACTTTCGGAACTAGCACTAATACTTGTAACAATCTGTAATATATCAATCTTACTAAGAATGCTATTTATATCAATCTTTTTATTATTTCCACTATTTAGATAATCAAGTAGCGCTTGAATATCGCCAGAAGAAGCTTTAACAATGAGGTCTTTAACCATAACGATGTCATCTTCAAGTAAACCTAATTTATATTCTTGGTTCAATTTAATGACAAGGTTAAATAGTTCATCGTTAGTGAGTTTAATCTTAACATTTCCTAGGTCAATATAGTAATCCATACCAACTTTGACTAAATCAATTTCAACATGGAAGTCTTTATTGGAAACGACGAATTTTGAACTGAGGTCGAATTTCTTATTTATATCAAGCGAGATATCACCACTGAGTTCAAGTGTTCCAAGCGGTGTATTATAGATATTCAAGGCGAAATTACCTTCAATACCTTTAGCGTTTGTTACACCTTCTACATAAGAGACGAGATAAGATAAATCAACCGTCTTAATTGTTTCATCAACTGCAACATTTACTTCATTAGGAACAAGGTTAATTTCAGCAAGATTGGTGTTTACTAAGATTCCATTATCTTTATGATATTTAATAGAACCGTTGATATTGTATTCAGTGTTATTGAACGATATGCCTAAGCTATTCTCTTCACCATCAATAGAGGTGATTGAAGTCAAAGCCTTCTTTAATAAACTCATAACATCGATGTTAGGAATATTTACTTTCATGGAAGTTAATAAGTCCTTAACCTCTTTTATCGTAGTTTTAACAACTAAATTATCATAAGTTATATAAAGAGTTTCATTATTAATGAGTTTAACATTAACTAAAGCGGTATATGTTCCATCCGTTATACTAGCATCAATTTCATATGCACTATTAATTAAATCAACACTTACATTTCCAGAAATGGTATATGTTTTTCCGTTAAATGATAACTCTATACCTTTTATCTGTCCGCTATATTGCTTTGCATTTATGAAATTAAATAGACTTATATAAGTATTAACTGAGACATTCTTAATTG
>DNJQ01000051.1:3391-4756 GCA_003497225.1 Bacillota bacterium
ATTAACTGAGACATTCTTAATTGAAGAAATATCAATATAAGTTGCTTTATCAATATCGGTGAAGACATAGTTACTAGTTCTATTAAAGACTATACCAAAGTTTTTAGCTGTAACATTCAAGAACTCTTCTTTATCAAGGGTAGCAGTAACTTTAGCGCTTGAAGTATCAATAGTTAAAGTATGATTACTATAAGTTAGACTCTTAATCAATGTATTGATATCTGTTTTATTAGTTACATTAATTTCTATTGTTGCTAAGCCAAGAATGTCTTCAACACCAATCTTAGTTCCAGCAATAAGTTTATCTATGACACTAATAAGTTTTGGATCATTAATTCCTTTGGCATTTAAAACATTCTCTAATACTTTGAGTACTGTATTTAAATCACCTTTAATCTTTAATCCTAAAGCATCAATATAAGCTTCGTTTCCTTCGCGGTAGATGTAAATTCCGCTAGTTTCATCAATTTGAACATATATCTTATTGATGTTGCTTTCACTAGAAACATAAACCTTATAACTATTCTTTCCGCTATTTAAGGTCATTTCAAAGCTTGAAAGATCATCAACTAATAAATCAACATCATCAATGATTTCAACAAAATCATTATATGTTAATGCACCAGTGCTATCCAATTCAGAGAAGGTGACATCTTTAGCTGATAATGATATATTTCCATTATTTAAAGCGATATTTACATTATTATTAGCAAAGTCATATTTTAAATTGACGCTTTCATCTTTTAATAATGATATATTTAACTTAGCTAAATCATAGATGAAATCAAGTGAATTTTCAGAAATTGAAACACTATTAATTATCTCAGTGATTGATATATTGCTAAAATCAAATTTAGGTTTAAATGAAGCATTAATTCCGCGCTTAGCGAGGATTTCTTTTAACTTATCATAAAGTTGAATAACTTCTTCTGGAGTTAATAGAACTTTAATATCATCAGAAATCATGAAGAGAATTTCATTGTTCTTTAATGCAAATCTAACTTTTCCTTGCATTGAAAGAAGATTGAAACTTAATTCTCCTTCAGCTCTCTTTTGATTTAAGTCAACGCTAGCGTTAAACTTAATATTAGTATCCTTACTTAAGTTATATTCTCCGCTTATTACAAATGATTTTAAATCATATATATCAGCGATAGAATTAATCATGTTTTCTAATTCAACATAACCAATAGCATCTCTACTTGGAACATTAAGTGTAAAGTCTGAACCAACACTTAGTGTAACTTTACCTAAATCAGTAATATTCATACTGAAATTAGAAGTATTATAATCGTAGTTTAAAGAAACTGTATTTCCTAACTTAAATTCTTTAAGATTAATAGAAAGATCAATTCCATTATCATC
>DNJQ01000051.1:4967-5687 GCA_003497225.1 Bacillota bacterium
TCATCAAAGCGAGAAATATCAAGTTTACTCAATAAATCGCCATTTAAACTAACATTAGTTAAGTTGAATCTATCAACAATAACATTGAAAAGTTTTTTGCATTCTTCAAATGTTAATTTAACTAATTTATCTGCTAATTCAACATAAACATTATTATTTTGTATGGTAAGATTTAATGGTATTTGTTCACCTTTAACATCAAGAATTAAATCTAAATAGCCTTCTAACGCACTGCTATATGAAAGACCATAATTTCCCGTTAATTTAATATCTTTACTGAGATTTAAATCAATTGTTCCAGCAACATTCTTCTTTTCAAGATATCTATCGATTGATTCAGTTAAACCAGAAAGATTTGTTATTTGATTGATTGAAGAAGGAATCTCCATATATTCGTGACTTTCATCAACAAATTCAACACTTCCCGTAAGTGGAAGATTATCTAACTTTCCTTCAAGATTAATAGTAGAAAATGAAGCTTTGCCGTTACTATCTAGCGCTAAATTCATAACGACAGAAATGTCTTTCATTTTCATCGTCATTTTAACACTATCTTTGCCCTTCTCTAAAACCATATTATCCATGGCTCCAGATAATAAATCTGAAGAAAGAAGAGATTCTATAGAAATATTGTTTATTGAAAAACCTGGTACAAAGTGAGATATGGTATTGAGTAATTCATCTTTATCTACTAAGAAATTCAATTTATCTCCACACCAA
>DNJQ01000051.1:5926-7129 GCA_003497225.1 Bacillota bacterium
AATTTATCTCCACACCAAACATAAACTTTATTGTTTTTATAATAAAGATACATCTTATCAGCAATAGATGCTTTAATATTCATTCCTAAAAGATTTAAAGAAGCATAAATAGGAAGGGTATTTCCATTAACATTTAAAGCGAGCTTCAAATTCATCGGCTTAGTAGATGTTAAAAGAGGTTGAGCGGCTTCAGTTAAATAGTCCATAGCAGACTTTTCTTTATCCTCATCAGTATCATCATCAACTGTATTAAATTTATCTTCAAAGTCTACTTTTTCAGGAATAGTAATATAACTATCTTTAAAATCAAATTTATCAACTAATACTGAATCGCAGTTTAATCCACCCATAATGGCAACATTATAGGAATCAGTATTCACTGCTTCATGAATCTTAAAGTCACTATCAATTTTAATTGTGATATTGGCTTTAGAGAAGATAGGATAATCGGAAGAATCCGACATGAACTTAACTTCACGAACATAACGGGCTGTGGCTTTTTTCGCATTTAAAACATAATCATAGACAAAAAGTCCATCTTCTTCCCCGACATAACTTCCACTCTCAACTGTATAATCATTTAAAACATAGTTAGAGAGTCCATTAGATATGTTTCCGTAACGCTCTAGATAAGCTTTTTCCGATAAAGCTTTAATATTATCTTTGGTATATTTTGCTCCATTAATGGTTGGGCTACTACCAGTACGAGTTAGCCAGGAATTATCATTAGTGAAACGCTGTTCAGATTTTTTAACAAAAGCCGATATCGTATTTGTTTGGAAGAAGCATTCATGTAAACCATCTTCATTATTAACTATACGATTTGATACAACTTGTTGATCATATGGAATAAAACCAACTTTAGCTTTAACTTTACCAGTAGCTGTACTTGTCCAATAGTTCGTCTCTTTTAACACGCCAGCTGTGATAAACAATATATCATTAATATTTTCAATATCTTTCGGTGCTTTACCTTCAGGTCTATTTAAATATTTATTTTGTAGTTCTGGATCATCTAATTCCCCGACATCAACCGGAGGTCTGTGCTGTGGAAATATTGCATTTCCAAATCCACAACCGGTCAAGAAAGTAACGGCGGATAAACAGAATAAAGTAAATATTTTTGTTCTTTTCTTCATCTAACCTCACTTTCCTAACAAAAGAAAAAATCTTTTGTCATTAATAATCTATTAAATAATTGCT
>DNJQ01000132.1 GCA_003497225.1 Bacillota bacterium
AAAAAAGTGGCAGTTGGCCTCAAATTAAAGTTATTTTTATTTCAAATATTGCTTAAAAAATTCTTCAATCTTATCAAAAGGAATAACATCTAAATTATCGTATAAATCTGTATGAACTGCATTAGGAATAACTAAAAACTCTTTGTTATCTTTATATTTATTATCTTTTATCATAATTTCATAGGCATCTTTACTGAAATAGAAAGAGTGGGCCTTATCTCCGTGAATTATTAATACCGCATTTCTTATTTCGTTAGAATACTTTAATATTGGCATATTAATAAATGAAAGAGATGAAGTTACATTCCAACCATTATTTGAATTAAGTGAGCGGGGATGATAAGCACGAACTTTATAATATTCATGATAATCTTTAACAAAGAATGGTGCATCTTTTGGTAAAGGATCTATAACTCCACCGGCCTTTGCATAGTTTCCATTTTTATAATCTTCTGTTCTTTGAGCATTTAATTGCTTCTTATTTTCATATCTATCATTTTCACTATCATTTTGATCAAAGTATCCTTTAGCATTAATTCTTGTCATATCATACATTGTAGAAGCCACAGTGGCTTTGATTCTTGTATCTTGTATAGCAGCGTTTAATGCCATTCCACCCCATCCACAAATACCTATGATTCCTATTCTTTCTGGATCTACATCTTCATAATTTGAAAGAAAATCAACTGCAGCGCAAAAATCTTCAGTGTTGATATCTGGGGATGCAACACATCTTACTTCTCCACCGCTTTCACCAATAAAAGATGGATCAAAAGCAACTGTTAAAAATCCTCTTTCCGCCATCGTTTGAGCATAAAGACCAGAACACTGCTCTTTTACAGCTCCAAAAGGTCCGGAAACAGCTATAGCAGGAAGTTTACCTTTAAAATTTTTAGGAATATACATATCAGCCGCTAAAGTTATTCCGTATCTATTATGAAATGTTACCTTTTTATGATTTACTTTTTGACTTAGAGGAAAAGTCTTATCCCATTCCGCTATTAATTTTAGTTCTTCCATATTTCTCTCCTATTTTGTTAATGATAATGTAACTGTTACATCACCTTCACCTAATACTTTAAGTAAGTCTTCTTCAGTTACATTTTCAATTTTACCAAGACGAGTAAAAGTCCAGGTATTAGTTCGATAATAAATTGAAAATTGATTTCCTTGATATAAAATCAAATCACCGGCACTAGTTGTTATATTTTCATCATTTCTTGGTAAGTTTGTTCCTAAAGATCCTACTTTTTCAAAATCTCCATAATCGCTCATTTTGATTGTTAGTGGTTTGTCTTTAAGTAATTCTTTTAATGCTCTTGTTGATGAGTTATCAACTAAAGTAGCAATAAACTCACTGTTTCCAACTTCTATTTTAAGTTTATTCATTTCATTCTCCTTATCTCCACTATAACTCGATGTATTTATAGTAACTATACTTGAACTACTACTATTTTTATTTTGATTACATGAAGTAACCATTAAAAGCGATAAAACCGCTAAAGTAAAACGGAATATTCTTTTCATATTTATACCCTAGTCGAGCTTACTGTACTCTTCATCTTTAACTTCTTCAAGCCACTCGTTACTTGACCCCTCAGCAGGGATTTCAATTGCTAAATGTGTAAACCAATGATCTTTACTTGCCCCGTGCCAATGCTTTATTTCTGGTGCAATATAAACTACATCACCTGGTTTTAATTTTTGTGCTTTTTTACCTTCCTCTTGATACCAGCCAATTCCATCAGTACACAAAAGAATCTGTCCACCTTTATGATGAATGTGCCAGTTATTTCTACAACTCGGTTCAAAGGTCACATTTGCAACCTTTACACCTTCAGTTGTTAACATTTTTAAATAACTATTACCTTTAAAATATTTAGCATATGCTTCATTTAATGATCCTTTACCAAAAAGACTATCACCATTATTTAATGACTCTTCAGCATAAACTTCACGGACTAATGGAAATACCGCCCAGGCATTGGGCCAACCAGCATAAAAAGCAAGATGAGTGATAACTTCAATCATCTCCTCTTTAGTAACTCCATTATTTTTGGCATTTACTAAATGTGATTTTAATGAATTATCAAAGATTCCTTTTGTCATTAAAGCAGTTACTGTTATTAAACTTCTATCGCGAAGTGAAAGTTTATCTTCTCTTGACCAAACTTCTCCAAAAAGTACATCATCATTTAATTCAGCAAATTTTGGAGCTAAATCTCCAAGATTTTTTCTTCCAGCAGTTTGTTTTTTCATTTATCAATTATTTCCTTTCTTTAAAAGCAACTTTTCTTTTTCTACTATATCTTTATAATAAACATCAATTTTGTAATTTAATCTTTCTAAAGCAGCATTCATTTCAGCAATCTTTTCTTTTAACTTATCTCTTTCATCAATTAAAAGTTGTCTTCGCGCTGCTTCTGTTTCTTCCCCTTGATCAAATAATTTAATATATTCAATTAAAACATTTATCGGTAAACCAGCGCTTCTCATACAAACGATAAATTCAATATTTGCTAGTTCTTGTTCACCGTATTGTCTAATTCCGTTTTTTCTTTTTACTGGTCTAATGATTCCAACCTTTTCATAATAACGAAGAGTATCTTGGCTAATATTATATTTTTCACTTACTTCCTTAATAGTCATATATATCTCCTATAACATAAAATATTATAAATGTTGGAGTTGACTCCAAGTCAAGGGTTTTGATAAAAAAATAAAAAAAAGACTTCTCTTAGAGAAGTTTTTTAACCTGCATGGTGCTCGGGACGGGAGTCGAACCCGTATGGTTTTGCAACCGAGGGATTTTAAGTCCCTTGCGTCTACCTATTTCGCCACCCGAGCGAATCTTACAAGTGGTGTCCCGTATAAGATTCGAACTTATGGCCCCTTGATTAAAAGTCAAGTGCTCTACCGACTGAGCTAACGGGACACTGGCTGGGGTACCTGGATTCGAACCAGGGCATATCAGAGTCAAAGTCTGATGCCTTACCACTTGGCCATACCCCAATAATGGTGGAAGAAGGTGGATTCGAACCACCGAACCCGAAGGAACAGATTTACAGTCTGCCGCGTTTAGCCTCTTCGCTATTCTTCCATTTTTTGACGATGGTGGATGTTAGGGGGCTCGAACCTCTGACCTCCGCCGTGTAAAGGCGATGCTCTCCCAGCTGAGCTAAACATCCAACCTCAAAAGACGTCTTAAATAATATAGCAATCATTTAAATTAATATCAAGATATTTTTGTTTTTTGTTCGTTATTTACTCTATAAACTATATAAAATAAAATATAAACGATTGATATATAAATCACTAAATGATAAAATAGGGCATGAGCAATATCATTGTGCAACATTTAGAAAAGAGTATGTTGCATATATATCTATTATAAGGAGGATATTATGGCATTGTTAATGAAAAAGAAAGGTAACTTACTTTTAGCAATCTTGATGCTTGTTTTTTCTGTTGCTATTTTGGTCATTGGTTTATTCATCGGCCCAGCTGGAAAAGACGTTCCTTTGGCAAGTTTAGCTTTAGGACCAGCATTTAGCATGAAAGATTTAGGCAATTCTTTAAAGCATATAAAATTGAACTTATTTTATACTGCTGCTTGGGTTTTACCAGTTGTAACTTCTCTTCTTGCTTTACTATTAAGAAGATATCGTCTTGTTAATCTTTTAAATGCTTTTGTCTTTGCTTTTGCTTTTATATCAATATTCTTTGCTTTACTACCTATTACAGGAATACTTGATATATTAAAAGCATTTGATAAAGCATATTTGGTAGTCCTTGGTTTACAAGGTGCTGGCTTAGTATTTGCTATAATCAATACTGAACTTTGCCGCTAAACTAAAGCTGCTCAAAAGGCAGCTTTTTTGTTTGCAATATAATCATATCGCTTGCGTAAATATTTTAAATATATATAATTTTATTTTGGAGGTAGTATTATGAGTGCAATAGATAATAAATCACTTAATAAATGGTTAAAAATATATAATGCTGATCGTGCTAATGCTGTCTTGCGTCACGCTTTATCAACAACACCCATTCCTAGCGTCATTAATGATACTGTTGGTCAATATAGTGGAACTGATCATACATTCTCTATTGAAGTAAAAACGATGCATGCAACAAATCAGAAGGCCTCAGGAAGATGTTGGATCTTTTCTGCATTAAACGTTTTAAGAGAAATAATAGCAAAGAAATGTAATATTAAAGAGTTTGAACTTTCACAAAGCTATATTGCTTTTTATGACAAGTTAGAAAAGTTTAATTTCTTGCTTCATGAATTAGATGAAAATATTAATAATGATCATAGTGAAAGACTTAATTATACTCTTTTAACTGATGGTATCCGCGATGGTGGACAATGGATAATGCTGGTCAATTTAGTTAAAAAATACGGCCTTTGTCCTAAATCTAGTTTTACTGAAACATATCAAACAAGTAATACAAAATATAGCAATGAAATATTAAATTCTCTTTCTCGTCAATATGCTTGTGAAATTCATTCATTACATAAAGAAGGAAAAGATGAAAAAATACCTGCGCTTCATGAAAATTACGTTCAAAAAGCTTATCAGGTTCTTCTTTCTTCCTACGGCATTCCCCCACAAAACTTTAACTTTGAATATGTTGATGGCGAAGGACATTACTGCATAGATAAAGATCTAACACCTTTATCTTTCTATCAAAAATATGTCGGTGATGAATATATTGATCAATATATCTCAGTCATTCACGCTCCAACTGATGATAAAAAATATTATAAAACCTACTGCATCGATCATTTAGGAAATGTTGTTGAAGGAAATAAGATTATTCACTTAAATCTTCCGATGGAACGAATAAAAGAATTAATCGTTGCAACACTAAAAGATGATGAAATAGTATGGTTTGGTAGCGATGTAAGAACTTACGGTGATAGAGTTAATGGAATATGGGATGATAAATCATTTGATTATCTCTCCGCCTTCGGAGCAAACCTCTATTTTGATAAGAAAGATATGCTCGATTATCATGAATCCGTGATGGGACACGCTATGGTCATTACCGGAGTTAACGTTGTTGATGAAAAAATCAACAAATGGAAAATTGAAAACTCCTGGGGTGATACTATTGGAAATAAAGGATATTTCATTATGAGCGATAGTTTCTTTGATAAATATGTCTATCAAGTTGTAATAAATAAAAATAGACTTAATGAAAAAGAACTTAACGCATTAAAGGAATCCCCTAAACATTTACCTTTATGGGATCCATTTGGGACATTGGCAGATTAATATGGATAAAGATATTGTAGAACAAATTAAATCTGTTCTAGAGAAGATTAGACCATTTCTTCAAAGAGATGGTGGAGATGTAACGTTCGAACACTATGATGAATCTACTGGAACAGTTTATGTGAGTTTTGTCGGAGCATGTGTAGGATGCATGAGTCTCGATGACACATTACATTTAGGAATTGAAACAATATTAATTGAAGAAGTTCCTGGAGTTAACGCTGTTAAGTTAATATAATTAAAAGGCCGCACGACGCGGCTTTTTTTAGTAATGTTTTTAAAACGGATAATCAGCAATATCAATTTGTTTAACGCCAGTTAGTTCTTCTTTAATCATATCACGAACATAGATTTTTTTATTTCCTAATATTTTTCCACCATCGCTAGCATATAAAGGATATCCTGGTGTAGTAGTTAAATAGTCCAGTGTTACAACGTTATAAGTCTTAGAAGTATCAAAGTTTCTACCATCTACTAGTTTATTAGTAGTAAAATCAACGCCATAATAGAAATGGCTCTGAATACTACTTTCAAGTCTAGTTCCTTTAATAGGAACAACTCGAACTTCATTTTCAAATGGACACATTTGATAAACATCTCCATAAGTTAATGTACATGTACTAGAAGTACACTTAAAGTCACTTCTAAGGCCACCTTTATTATAAACAGCAATAACATTATCAAGACTGTACTTTTTGCCGTAATTATACATTAGCTGTGTAATTAAACTAGATAAATTTCCAGCAGTATAAGTGCTCTCATAGCGAAGTAAACTTCCATTTACAGTCGTTATTTTTTCATTTAATATTGGATCAACTTTTTTATGTATAGCATCTAGTAGTGTTCTCATATCAGCGGAAACCGTTAGGCTGTTTATTTCTGATTTAGAAAATGAATGGACAGCCGAAGAAACAAGTTCACCACTTTTATTAAAGACAATTTTAGTTAGTGCTTGTCCATTTGCTCGCGCTTCAAGCATGGGAATAGAATTGATGGTTTCTGAAATAAAGGCGTGAGTATGTCCTAAAATAGCCGCATCAATATTTCCTGCTTCTAATATCGTTTTAACATTGTCAGTTGCGCCCTGATGGGTTAAAAGTAAAACCAAATCTGCACCATCTTTCTTTAACTGAGCGGCTTGATTTTTAGTTATATCAACATCTGAAACGATGCTATAGTCAGTTAATTTATTATACATGATCGATGAATCAATTCCGTGTTCTATTGAACCAATGACCCCGATTTTATATCCACCCCGGTCAATAATGGTATATGGTTTCATTCCTTCAGCGACTTCATTTTTACCTTTGGCATAGATGTTATTTGCTAAAACTTCAAATTTACGTGTTTTCTCAATATTAGTCAAAAGAAAATCAAGTCCCCAGTCAAATTCGTGATTTCCAACAGCCATAGCATCAAAAGGAAAAGCGTTCATAACGTGAGTCATAGCTAATCCTTCTGTTAAATTAGAAATGCCCGTTCCTTGAAACATATCACCAGCTGATAATATTACGCTATAATCTGGATCATAATCACTATCTTTACAAACATATTCCCTAATCTTAGCTAAACCGGCCTGATAACTTTCAGGTGTGTCTTCAATAGCACCATGGGTATCGTTAACAGCATAAACGACGAGATTTTTTGCCTTGTCCTTTTTCCCTGTCCGAGTTTTACACGGATTAACACTAGGATAATCTAAAACAATATTTGAAGTATTAGATGAAGAGGAAGAAGATGATGATGATGGCGAAGATGAATCGTTATTACTCGATGAAGGAATAGTTGAAGACACTAAAGTGGAACTAGAAGATGATGCATTACTAAATAAATCACAACTAGTTAAAGATAATAGTGATGTAAATAAAACTGCTATTAATTTATATGCTTTCTTCATATTCTAAAAAAGCCGTTTGCACGGCTTTATTTTATCCTTTCGTACCTGATCTACTAACGCCAGCGATAATTTGCTTTCTTAAGAGCAAGTACACGATGAACATCGGTAGAATGGTTATAACTGATGCAGCCATTACATAGTTAGGAGCAGGATAGACTTCTGTACTAGATGCAGCTGCCGTATATTCATATAATCCGACGGACAAGACTTGAATTGTAGGATCATTGACGATCAAGCTTGGCCATAAGAATGAGTTCCATGAAGCGATAGCGTTTAAAACTGAAACTGTCGCAAGAGTATTAGTTGACATTGGAACCATAACTCTCCATAAGAACTTCCAGTCTCCACAACCATCAACTCTTGCTGCTTTATATAGCGAATCAGGAATTGAGGTAAATAGTTGAACTAATAAGAAAATATAGAAGACTGAAGAAATGAACGGTGCGATAATTCCAGCGTATGAGTTCTGCCAACCTAGCTTATTCATGGTAACTAAGTTTTGAATCGTTAGAATTTCACCAGGTAACATCATTGTTATAAGAAGTAAACCGAATATCTTACTTCTACCAACGAACTTTAATTTAGCAATTGCATAAGCGGCTAAGATTGTTGTTAGAACTGTTAATATGGTATTAATGGCAACAGTAATAATAGTATTTGTAAACCACATACCTAAGTTCAAATCTTTACCAGCTGTTTGAACAATAGCGGCATCAGCGTTAATGTGCTGGTTTCCTGAAACCTTAATAACTTGTAAATTCCACGCATTGATGAAGTTTTCAAAGTTCCAGTCGATTCCGAAGTATACCGGCATACCTGCTTGCAACTTCTCTGCTGGATTTAAAGCTGTTGCTAACATCCAGTAGAATGGGAAAACAGTAATGAGTGCTCCTAAAGTTAAGAGCAAGTAGATGATAATCTTTGAGACAATTCGCAACATTACTTGCGAAACAACTTTATCATCAGAACTATTGAAAAGTGTGAAAGTATCTTTAATACGATACTTTAATGGTTTTTTCTTTACATCAGCTCTTGGTTTCTTGCTGAAGATGATAGTTTGTGCCATTAGTTACCACCTCCTTGGCGTGCAACTTGCTTTGCACTGCCAGTCTTATGTCCTTTAACCTTCTTGGCTTGAACTGGAGCGTTCTTTTCTTTCTTTCTATTTTTCAAGAACATTCTAATTCCTGTGAAGGACATAATTATAATGAATAATACGACACCGACAGCAGATGCTTTATCGTAAGCTGTCTTCGTACCATCAATATACTTAAACATGTAGAAGACGATCGTTTCAAATCTTGGGTTATTTAAGAATAGTGACTTCGTTGACGTATATGTCTTAAATGCACCAATCATTGAAGTAGTAGTGATAAATAACATAATTGGAGCTAGAAGTGGAAGTGTAATCTTTCTAAATGTACGAAGTCTTGTTGAACCATCAAGTTGAGCGGCTTGATAGACTTGTTTATCAATTCCTTGTAAACCAGTGAGGAAGATAACAATCTTAAATGCTAAACCATCCCAAATTGAATAAATAACAAATCCGATAAGTTGTGGATAAGCTTGGTACGCCCATTTAGAAATACCGAAGTATTCTCCACCAGATCCAATTCCTAAGTATTCATATGAACCGATAATGAACATCGGGTCAGCGGAGTTGAGCCAGTTAGTACTTGAATTAATAATCAAATTCAATATACCATTTTCTCCAAGAATCAAACGCCAAACTGAAGTAACAGCTGTCATAGCTGTAACATAAGGTAAGAAATAAATTGTTTGATATAATCCTTGGAACTTTTTAATTGAGTTCATTAATACAGCGATTACGACTGAAATACCGGTTGAAATTGGAACGGTAATCAAAACGATAATAACTGTAGTAATTAAAGAATGATAGAATCCAGGATCAGTTAAAGTATCCTTAAACCACTGTAAAGTTAAATTATTCTTACGGAAAGCATCATTGGTAAATACCTTGTTTAAGAAGGTAAGGAATGACCAGTCAGTGAAGACGAATGTTTTATCGAATTTAACAAATCCCATTAAGATAGCATTAATCATAGGATAGAAAGTAAATACTATCATAGGAAGTAGCGCTGGTGTTAAATATAAGAAACCTTTAATGTTTCCTGCTAATGCATTTGATCCATCATCTGATTTTCTAAAGATGAAGCGAGATAATAGACCAACCTCACAATCTAAATAGACATAAACGTACAATATGAGGAACACGATTGATGGAACCATAATAGATTTCCAAAAATCATCTTTTCCTATAGTGAAGCATAAAGATGCTCCGATAGCTATAATTCCCTCAATTAGAGCCATAGTTATTGGATAACGTCTCGTAATATTTATCAATTTTCGATAAATATTATTGACTCCAAAAGCTGTTTGAACAAAGCCGAATAAGCATATAGCCATACAGGTAAAGAATGGAATTTTCATTTTCGCTACGAATGAAATGTGTATATATTTACCTGAATCGTAATCCATTGTTAAAGGATCATATATAATTCCTAAAACAATGCAGCAGAGGCCAAAAATAGCTCCCCAAATATAGAAATCAAAGAATCTATGCTTCTTTCTCGCCCAAATAGTTAAGTCTGTCCAAAACTCTCCTAAACGGCTTAAGAAAACTAATGGGTTAGCATTTTCTCTCCAGAATCGACCAAAAGCACGAACCTTTCTTGAAGCATTTGGAACGAACGCGCTAAAGTTTGTATAAGTCTTAAAGCATTTTATTGCGGCATACTTAAAAGACTTAGCCGTTCTAACAACGTAATTTTTGAGATTACGGAAGAAATAACGGTCTTGTGTTTTTGATCGGGGAGCAATTTCTTCTACTGGAAGGCTATATTCATTACCAGTAGTCTGCTCTTCGCCGAATATAAGCATTTGACCATCATCATTCATTAATAGCCACCTCTGTTTCACCATCGAATACATGGAGACAATGACGACGTACAACTATTGTGACTTCGTCACCAGATTTAATATTTCCTTCGGAAATAACAATAGCTCTAACTGGAACACCACCAAGATTAAAGTGTAATGTGGTATCACGGCCAAGTACTTCGCAGTAATCAATTTTAACTTTGAATCCACGTTTTTTATCTTCAGCTGTTTCAGCAATCTTGAATCCTTCTGGTCTTATACCAATATAGGCATGTTCGCAATCGCGAATTTCTTTATCAGCAATATGTTGATCAGCAACATAGATTTTTCCGCCTTTTACCGAACCTTCAACAATGTTGATAGGTGGATTACCTAAGAATTTAGCTACGAAGAGATTTGCTGGATGATTATACATATCTTGTGGTGAAGCAGATTGTTGAAGAACACCATCTTTCATAACAACTAATCTATCAGAGATAGACATAGCTTCTTCTTGGTCGTGAGTAACAAAGATTGTTGTAACCTTCGTTGCTTGTTGAATTCTTCTAATTTCTTCACGCATTTCAATACGTAAACGAGCATCCAAGTTAGATAAAGGCTCATCGAGCAATAGAATTGTTGGATTCTTAACTAAAGCACGAGCAATAGCAACACGTTGCTGTTGACCACCTGATAGTTGTGATGGTTTTCTCTTTAATAATCCATCAATTTTACAAAGTTGAGCTGCTTTTAATGCTCTTTTACGTGCTTCATCTTTTGGAACACGTCTATTTTCCAGTGGGAACAAAATATTTTGTTCAACTGTCATGTGCGCATACAAAGCATAGTTTTGGAAAACTAATCCTATACCACGCTTCTCTGGCGGTAAACCGGAAACATCTTGTTCATTAAATAAGATTTTTCCGCTTGTAGGCTTATAAAGACCAGCCAAAGCAAATAAGGTTGTTGATTTACCGCATCCTGATGGACCTAATAAACAAACGAGTTCGCCTTCCGGAATCTCTAAGTCTAACTGATTGACGGCTACAACTTCTTTAAAAGCGACCGTCATTTTGTCAAAGCGAATTTTCATAAATCCTCCGTAACTTATTAAGACTATAATGAGTTTAACACAAATGTAAGCGTTTTAAAAGGTTTTTTATTCAATTTTTTTCAATTATTTATTTTTATATTTTGAACGAAAAAAGTGTGGGCGTTTGCCCACACTTCATTAGTTGAATTGAAGTTATGCTGCTGGTGTTTCAGGAGCTGGTGTTTCAGGGGTTGGTGTAATTTCAACACTCTTAACGTACACTGTTGAATTCTCCAAGGTCTTGACAAGAACCTTAACACTAGCAACGTTAGCTGTAGCGGCGATTTTAATTGTTTCGTCACGGAACGCTTTATTTGCAGTATCGTATAATTCATTACTTTCAGTAGTGTACACTTCGTTTCCAGCGGCATCATAAGCTGTAATTGCGAGTACTGCGTGACGATCTCCCTCAGCAGCAGGTGAAGAAGTATCCTTATCATATGCAGCAACTGCAAGGTTAATCTTTAATGTCACTTTGGTTGTGAAGTCAAAAGCGCCATCAGTCTCAAATCCACCGGTCTCATATGCAAGCTTCAATGCACCAGCATAATCGTCCTTGCCCCATGATGGATTTGGATATTTTGAATTATTAGTAATATAAGATAGACCTTCAGGAATGCTTCCGTTAATAGCAACTTGTAATGTTGTTAACTTCTGGAACATATGAACAACATTAATCGTCTTTGTTTCTTCTTTATACTTAGTTGTATCTGTTAATGCAAATGCAGCATCAGCATCAGCACAATCTGTTGCGGCACAAACACGGCGAGAAAGTTGAATCTTTCCAGTTACATTCTTTAATGGATTTGGTGCTTCTGTGGCTTTTACTATCTTTAATGATCTATTTAAAGGTGTCTCTTCGATTGTCGCCCAATCGTCTTGAGCTTCTCCAGCATCACTTGGAAGAGTAACTTTATAGAAGACTTTCATTCCATCGATAGTTAAAGATTTTTTAACGGTGATAAGCTCATCTTTAGCTTTATCTACTCCGTTTGTATAATCTATAGTTACTTTGCTTGGAACCGAATCCATATTAGCTTGTAAGTCAGAAAGAACTAACTTTTGTTCTAATGTTAAAGCATCTGCAGCTACAGATTGAACTCCTGTGAACTTATCTTGGCTACTATGAGCTGTAGCGTGAATTTGTACAGAACCTTTATAAGAGGTTACTGCTCCATAGATATTAAAGACATTACCCGCCATATAAGCTTTTGGATCTTCATGGTGGAATCTATAAACACCAATTCTTAAAGCATCAGCTTTACCAACTTCACTTAATGGTGTAAAGTAGGTTAAACCACTTTGATCTACTGCACTAACAAGGACCATATTCTTTAAGGCAACAAGTGTTTTAGCCTTATCAAGATTCATGCCCTTTTTATCAGCAGTAAATAATGATGCAGGATCAGTTTCAGTATAATATGATAAGACTGTATTATATGTTTCTGGGGCTTTTTCAACTAATTCATAAGTCCATCCAGAATTGATTTGTGGATAGCCATGATACGCTGTTAGTGTTCCTGTGACTTTAATTTTTGCACCAACTTTAATATCTGTTTGAAGATTGGTGTTTTCTTCAGCCGTGTGGATGAATAAGATGTCTCCATTATCATCTCTAATGTAGCCTGAACGTTTGGTCTCATAGTAACTCCATTCAGCGCCAGAAACATAAGTACCAGTAACGGTAACTTGAGGATTCTTAGTCTTATACTCATCCTTTAAATCGAATGTGTAATCAGTTGTATATTCTCCTATTTTTTCACCATTAAAGTATTTTGCAATTAACTCTTTAACTGTTGTTTCTTCTGCAGGAGCTGGGGTTGTAGAAGTTGTTGGAGCTGGGGCTGTAGATGATGTAGAGCTGGGCTTTTTTCCGCCGCAACCTACTAAACCAGATAATGTAACTAATGATAGTAACATTGCTGGAATTAATGACTTTTTCATTGAATTTATAATTCTCCTTTCATTTAAGTCTTTATTTCAAAGAAGCTGTCTCAGATGGAATCTCATGCTGAGGTCCGACTTCTCTAAAATCGTATTTGTAATCGTGATCTTTGATGCAAACATTTACTTCAATTGCAGCAGAACCACAATTGTTTCCATATGTCCAGTTAGGATCATCTTTACCACTTTTTAAGATATTATCTTGAAATTCTGGCGCATAACCATTTTTAGGTAAGCGGTAGTTGCTCGCTTCTTCCATTTGTTTTAAATATCTTTCTTGATATTTATTATTTTCTCCATATGTTCCTAGTCCAATTTCAACGAGTTGCATATTTAGAAGAATACCATCTACCCAAATATAAGCCACAACGCGATTATACGTTGTTTCAACACCAGTTTTTCCTGCTTCTAAAATTATCTTTTTATTATTGTCAACCGCTTCTTTAAGTTTCATTTCTGTGAATTGAGCGGCAGCCATTCCCCATGGTTCTGTTCCTTTATCTTGATGATGAGTTTCTGGGGTATCAACATTATAAAAGCGTAACGCTTGCGATTTTGTTTTGCCTTCGTACAAGATATTAGCTGTAAATGTGTCACCATCAGTATAATGATCAATAGATTTAACTTCAGTAATCAAATCATATTTAAAGTCAGCTTTGTGACCAATATCAGCTTCCTTATCAGCTAATTTTTTCTCTATATCAATCTCTCGAGAAAATTTTTCTGTATAAGGAGTTTTTATATCAACATATTCTGCAACATTGCTTCCGCCACTGCTAGTTGATGGAGTTGAAGTTCCTCCACCACCACATGACGTAAGTGTCAGCCCAATTAGGGCTGGCACTATTGTCAACATGGATAGTAATCTACCTCTTTTCATATTGATTAAATCACTAAACTACTTTCCTTCTGTGCTAGGAGTTATGCCTAATGTTTTAAGACATGTTTGATAGTAATTTGAAATTATAGTTCTCATTCCTTGGCTGGATGATAAACCATTGACTATTTCAATTTCAGCATCACTTCTAATAGTTCCTGAACTCTTGAATGGCGGGTCAGTGAATGTGCTGCCTGTTGCAGCAACAAGGTTTGCTGTTTTAAGTGCTGCTCTTTCAGGAGAATCAGCATTTAAGTATTCAGTATATTCAGGTGAACTAATAACTGAAGAACGTGTAGGAAGATATGTGGTGTGTGTTGCAAAATGTAGATTTGCTTCATGACCAGTAATGAACTTTACATATTCCCAAGCAGCTTTTGATTTATCTACTACACCTTGTGAGGTGGTACTAGCATTATTAATATCAAGTACTGAGCCATATTTATTCAACATTGTAATATTTGTTCCTTGTTGAATAACTTTTGGAGCTTGACCAGCTGTTTGAGGAATTGGAGCAGTACCGGTTTCAAATGCTCCGCCATAGTTTAAGTTAGCACCTGCAACAGAACCAACTGATAAGAACAAATATTCTGATGTAAATGGAGCGGTAGCATATTTTAAGGTACCATCACCAATTATTTGAGGAACAGTAGCGATACCTTCTTTATAAAGTGTTTCATACATTTCGTATTGAGCTAATGCTTCTTCGCTATTGAACTTTAATTCTGGAGTAGCAGTGCTAGGATTAAGTGAAACATAACTATTAACTTGGTTAGCTAAGGTAACAAATAAGTTAGATGTTGAATCGTAACTTAATGTTAAGTTTCCGTTTTCTAAGATGTTTATTGGATCAGATTTTGAAGGATTTGCTAATGTAACCTTGTTATAGTTAGTAACTTCGTCAGTCTCAATAAACAAATTCCATTTTTGTTTGGTAATAGCTTGAACAACTTTTCCAACTGCTCTAACATCATCCCAAGTCCACCATGTTGTAGGATCTGATGGATTAATATCAGCAGGATTCTTTAAACCGAATTCAACGGGCTTCTTTGTTTCAAGTAATCCTTTGTCATTATACATTTGAATCAATCCACCCATAGGTCCAATATTGTACTCAGTGTCTTTTGCTGTATCACCAGTATTTTTTATTTGATCATCAAGAGTGTCTCCGAATCCCTCATGAATTTGAGAAAGAGTTTTTCCATTCTTTAATTTTGCAGTTTTTCCTGTCCAATAATCAAAGAAGGTTTTATTGTAGTACATAACCTCTGTTGACTTATTTAAAGGTAAAGAATACATCTTACCTTGTTCAGCAGTCATATCAGCGGGTGTAAAGCGATAGTTAGTTGATTCAGCACGATAACTTTCAAGAATATCTTCCCATGAGTCTTTTCCTGTTTTAGGCATCGCGACACTTTCATCAGCTGAGAATGCAAATTGTTTCATATCAACAACGATATTTGATTCTTGATATGTAGCAACATGGTCAGGATAGGTTGTTGCAACATCAGGTAAAGCAGTTCCTGCTTGAACAGCTGAGTTGATATCCTTAAATATTGTGTCGTAGTCATTATGGCTACTCATTTCAACACAAATTTTACCCTTGTTTCTTTCATTAAAGGTAGCTGTTAAATCACCAATTGCTTTTTGGTTAACATTTTTAAAAGCATGCCAGAAATTAATAACGATGGTGCCCTTTTCTGCCGATCTACAAGATGTGTTGTTGTTGTCTACAGCACTTGAGCCTTTTCCTCCACCGCCACCGCCGCATGAAGATGCGGTAGGAAGCGTTAAAACGGCTAAAGCACCTAATGCTAATAACGATTTTTTCACGTTTTTTCCCTCCAAATATAGATAAGTAGCACACTTATCAACTAGATTGTAACAAGTGGAAGCAACTTATTCAAGCAAATTTGATAAAATTGTTTAAGCGCTTCCACAATTTTTAGCTCATTCATATCTTATGCGTCATTTCATATATTTATTATGAGGTGAAATAAGCGTGAAACTACATATTGGTATGCCTGGTGAAACTTTAGAAAGCGTGGCAAAAAAATATAATTTATCTGTTGAAATGCTGGTTCAATATAATGAAAGTTACAAGAATAGATTGGATTTAACTGATTGTCCTATAATGATTCCTTTAGATGATGAAGAAGATGAAAACATTAACATGAGAAAAGGAGCTTTAGATATGAATGTTCTTCTTCCCTGGCATAAAGAACCAAGACTAGAACCACTGATTGGAAGCTTCGTTGAATATTCATATATAATAAAGGAATTAATAATAACAAAATACTCTATGCCTAATTATACTCCGATACTTTATAAGATATCCGAGGGTAAAAAAGGTGAAATAACTAAACTATTAAGCAAAGAAAAAAGTAAAGATCCTTTGGCTATAAGTCAAGCTCAAGAATATAAAGATTTTGCATCAACAATACTCCTTTTAGTAACTGCAATAAAAAGTCATGGTTTAGATGACGTTAAAAAGGAGTTGGGAAACTTAAAGAATTGGTATAAGAAAGTTATAATTCTCTATCAAGAGCCCAAGATGAGAGATGATAAACTAAAGAGCACTTTACAAGAAGTGAGCGAAAAGTGGCGCGACTATGTAATAAAAGTAGGTGCAGAATTATATAGTGAAGCAGAAAACTTGTTTAAAGATATTATAGATAAAGTGAAAGAAATTGCTAAATTAATTGTAAGTAAAAATTAATATCTTACTTTTTAAGTCTTATTAATGTGACATTAAATATCATATATACAGCTAGTAAAAATAACATCAAATATCTTTTGTTTTCGGGGACAAAAAAATAAGTACATAAACAAATAACAAAAATAATCGCGGAGCGAAACATCGCGTTTCGCCCGATTATTTTTATGTTTCTTTCATCACTTTCTGCTTGAAAATATATAATTAATCCTATAATTCCTGGAATAAGATTAACAAATAGCAGAATAAAAAAACCTACGGTCATCATTCTATTGATTTTAAAGACTCCACCATTTTTATGCGCTTAGATTTAAGATTTAAAACTAATGAAACAACTAATGCAGTAAAAAATGAGATTAATGCTGCTAATAAAAAGCTAAGCCATCCAACATGATATATAAATGTTAATAGTTCAGTTTTATTCACCGCCATCACAAGTACTGTCATAGGATAGCCTAATAATGTTCCAAATAAAGTTCCTATAGCAGTATCAAACATTATTTCTTTAGTTAAAGTGCTATTAATTTCACCATATGTAAACCCTAATACTTTCATAGTAGCAATATCTCTACTTCTCTCCGATATATTTAAAGAGGTTAAATTATAAATAACTACAATACATAAAAGGATGGCGAATAGTTTTACAACATTTGTCATCATTTTTATGGATGAAAGAATATTATCAGCCTTTTTTCTAAGATCATTGATCGTTAATACACTTGTATAAGTTTTATCTAATATAAGCTTATCTTTTAATTTTGCCGGACTAGAACCATCTTTTAAATATAAATAATATGTTGGATTAGATTTTATATCATCAGAATAATCACTAGCTAAATCAAATACTCCATGAAGAACTGAAGATTTAAATACATATCCAATCTTTTTATTTATAGTATTTCCACCAATATTTAATTTAACTTCATCCCCTACCTTAACACCTATCTTTTCAGCAGTTGAATCGTCTATAGTTAAACCCTTTTCTCCATATGGTGGAGTAAAATATGTTGAATTATCTTCTAGCATGGTTAAAGAAGAAACTACATAACTTTTATAAGCAATATTAATAGGATAACTATAAACTGTTTCTATCTTTTCTACTTCGCTATATTCTTCTATTTTCGGTTTAGATCCTGAAACCATTAATTCTATTTTTAAATTATGTGAATAATCAACATCAATACAGTGATTTAAAGTATCTACAATACCAAAACCGCAAACGGACAAGGCGGTACATCCAAGTGTACCAATAATAACCATAATAGATTTCCCTTTGTTTCTTTTAATATTTCTATAAGCCATCTTTGTCGAAAGTTTTGTATGCTTATATAAAAAACTATTAGGATTGCTTTCACGCTTTTGAACCTTAGGTGCTTTAGGTCTAAGCGTATCAACTGGCTTTTCTTTAATAATATAGTGAGAAGCAAAAAATGAACAAACAACAGCTATTAAACACATAACAAAAAGTATAAGGATACTAGCTGGATTAAAGAATTTTACATTAACTTTTGGTATATCCCAAAGCAAGCCATATTTAATACTTAAAACATTAGGAATAGTTAAAGGTCCAACAAAGAATCCTATAATTCCACCGATTAAACAAAGAATTAATCCGTAACACATATAATGGAAATAGATTCTACTTTTCTTAACACCTAAGGCTTTTAAACACCCTATCTGATTTCTCTGCCTAATTATCATTTGAGATAAGGTGGTCATTATAACAAGAATAGAAACTAGGAAAAAAATCAAAGGAAAGACAATGGTTAGTTGCTTAGCTTGATTAACATCTTGAGCTAAAGCTTGGGAACTAGCTAAAGATTCATTTCTAGCAGCAATAATAAGATTATTATTTTCTTTCTGTGAATAATATTCCTTAATTTTTTCTAATACGGCTTCACTATCATCTGTATCTAATAAATACTGATTAGATATTTGAGAAAGAAAAACGTTAAGTGCCATATTAATAAGATTATTATCTATCTCATAATTTTCACTAACTAAAGATAATAAACTTTGGGACAGTTTGCTTTTGCGGACATATATAACTGGAGAAGAAAACTCAGCGTTTTGCACTCCTTCAGGATGATACATTGTTCCCCTTAATTTAAAAGTTAATCTTATTGAGCTATTAAATAATACATTTTCTTTTCCATCTTTTACTGAACTTCCTAGTCTATCTTTAAATGGTTCCAAACTTTCTAAAAAGAAATTATTAGTTTCAAAAATCAGTTCATCACCAAGATTAAGTTTTTCACTTTCATAATATTTATTCATGACTAATACGCCATCTTCACCCGAAGTTATTAAAGGATTAGAAAGTTCAGTTATATCATCAGCAATAATCATATTAACTGACTCATCTTTTGTTGCTGTTTTAATATCTTCAACCATGAAGTAACCGCGAGATTCAATTCTCTTTACCCCACTAATTCCTCTTAGTGCATTAATATCTTCTGAATCATATTTTGATGTTGTCACATATAACGGCGCATAATTAGTTTTTTCATACAAATAATTTTGTCTATCTTCTAAATTACTTGCATTAGCAGTTAAACCAGAAAAAAGGCATATTGAAAGAAATGAAATAGCAATAATAGAAAATAGTTGCTTCCATTCTTTAATTAATGTGCGGAATAATTCTTTTAAAAGAACTCCAGTTAACCTTTTTTTCTTTACCATACTATATCATCCAAACTTTCCCGTCTTTCAAAAGTTTTATTCTCAATTAGTTTTCCATCACCTATTCTAATTAAACGAGTTCCAATTTCCGCTAAACTAGAATTATGCGTAACAATAATAACCGTAGTATTTAACTTTTTAGAGATATCAAAAAGCAATCTTATTATGCTGCTACCTGTCTTTGAATCCAAAGCTCCAGTTGGTTCATCACACAAAAGTAAACGAGGATTTTTAACTATTGCTCGCGCAATGGCAACACGTTGCTGCTCACCACCAGAAAGCTGAGATGGAAAGTTTTTAAATCTATCTTTTAAACCGACATCTTCTAGTATTTGAGAAGTTGATAGTGGATCTTTTACTAAACTTGCAGCAATATCAACATTTTCATATGCTGAAAGATTATTCATTAAATTATAAAACTGAAAAACAAATCCAATATCTTGTCGACGGAAACGTTCAAGTTCTTTATCACTTGCTTTACCAACATTTTTACCATCAATAATATAATCACCACTAGTAAGTTTATCCATTCCACCAAGAACATTTAAAAGCGTTGTTTTTCCAGCTCCAGAAGCACCTAAAATAACAACAAATTCGCCCTTTTCAATAGAAAAATTTATATCCTGCAAAGCATTAATAACTATATCTCCTGTTTTATAGGATTTACATAAGTTTTTAACCTCGATATATGCCATAATGATACTCCTTGGAAAGCATTTTCTTCTGCTTAATAAAATATCATATATATAATT
>DNJQ01000074.1:0-2338 GCA_003497225.1 Bacillota bacterium
ATGGAATTATGACTACCAAAGTGGACAAAAAAATGGCTTACCAAACCTCTTCGGAGGGTCTGAAAAAAGTGGCAGTTGGCCTTGCAAATCACTATATAAATAGTTATAGAAGATACTTTTAGTTAAATATGATATAATAGAGAATGAGGAAGTTTGTATGAATAAATTAATTAAAAGATATCAAATCTCAGCCATAATATTCAGCATTGTAGAATTATTATCCATAGGGGTTGTTGTTCTTTGCTATTTTTTCCTCCAAGAATTTAAATATTATTTGTGGATAGGTCTTGGTTTTGCTTTATTAATGATTATTTTCCAATACATATTTTATTTGTTTTTTTCTAAGAAGCTTTCTAATTTGCGCCGTAGAACAGAGCTAAAAGCTTCCGATATAATTGGAAATGATGTTCAAGAAGCATATTACTTTGGTCAAGTTGGATTAATGCTAACCGATGATGATGATACCATTTTATGGGCGAATGAATTTTTAGTTGATAGAAATATTGATTTTGTTGACAAAAAAATTACAGATGTATTTCCTTCTTTAAGACAGTTCTTACTAACACAGAAGGATGTTGATGAAACAACAAAGGTAACATTCCAAAACCACATTTATGAAATTAAAGTAATTAAAGAAACTAATTTGTATATGTTTAAAGATGTTACAGAATATGAAACTTTGTTTAGATATTCTAGTGAACAGGCTCCAGTTATCGGATATGTGATGCTAGATAATTACCTAGATATTTCTTCTTCTGTTGATGAAAAAAAGCTTGGTGAAATGACTATGGAAATTAGGAAAAAGATAACATCCTATTTTGCCGATTATCAAGTAATGATTCGTTCAGTTAAAGAAGATACATATATGATTGTTTGTACAAAGAAGAACTTTGATGAACTATATGCTGATAAGTTTTCTATAGTTGATAAAGTTAGAGCTGCTAACCCTGATGGTTATACATTATCAATTGGTATTTCATATGGATTTCCAGATTATTCAAAACTTGCTGAATTAGCTTCTAATGCTATTTATGTCGCTTTGTCCCGTGGTGGTGACCAAGTTATAGTTTTACCTTTCTCAGAAAATATGGAGTTTATCGGTGGTAAAACAGAAGCGCGTGCTACGAGAAATAGAGTTAAGATTAGAAGTATATGTCAGTCATTATTAACTTTAATTAATGATCACGAAAATGTTTTAATCATGGGGCACACTAATGCAGACTTTGATGCTATCGGTGCTTGCTTAGGTGTTCAGGCTTTATGTAATCACGCTGGAAAAGAATCAAGAATTATATTTGAAGATCAATTCATAGAAAACAAAGTTCGGCGTGCTGTTAAATCACTTTTTACATCGAAAGAAATGTCTCAGATGTTTGTTAATTTTAAAGGGGCTCATGAATTCTATAACGAAAAGACATTAGTTGTTATTGTTGACTGTAATAATCCAGATTTATATCTTTACGATAAGATATTAGATGAAAACTCTAAAATAACAATCATTGATCACCACCGTTGTTCAGAAACTTTATCAAATAATGTTATATTTAACTTCATTGATCCTGCCGCATCTTCAGCTTCAGAGTTATTAGCAGAATTTATATCTTATAGCCATTCTAAAATTGAACTATCAGAGAAATATGCAACGATGATGCTTTGCGGAATATTATTAGATACTAACTATTACCGTATTAAAACATCTATATCTACTTATGATGCTTCATCAATCTTAAAATCTTATGGAGCAGATAATGAAAAAGCTGATGATTTCTTAAAAGAAGATTATGAAGAATATGCTTTGAAGAACAAGATAATGTCTAACTGTATAACGCCGTATTATGGAGTTCTAGTTTGTTTATCTGATGATAAAGATATAGTTGATCCTACAATGCTCGCTTTAGTTGCTAGAGAGGCTATGATGATTCGTGGTGTTAATGCTTGCTTTGTTATAGGAAGAGTTTCAGAAACTGAAGTTAAGATTTCATCTAGATCTGATGGCACAATAAACTGTCAGTTCTTATTAGAGAAAAGAAAAGGCGGAGGACACTTTACCGCTGCCGCCGCATTATTTAATGATAAAACAGTTGATGAAGTAAAAGATGATTTGCTTTATGTATTAAATGAATATTTAGATCAAGCGAGAACAAACGATTAAGATATCTTTAAATCTACTATTGATTCTTGATATTTTTTAGTACGAGCAAATGAAATATCTTTTAACCACTTAACTCTTTCGTTTTTATTTATTATGACTGGAATTCTATCATGAATTCCTTTAACTGGTGTTGTAGCTTCTTTGGTTATAATTACAAAAGAATCAAAGGTATTATTAACTATAACA
>DNJQ01000074.1:2606-2783 GCA_003497225.1 Bacillota bacterium
ATTATTAACTATAACACCTAAATATAAAATTTCATCTTCATTTTTATTGACGAAATGAAACTTTTCTTTTGCTTTATTCCATTCATAAAAACCAGTAACAGGAAGTAAAGCTCTCCTATATATAAAGTCCTCTTTAAAAGTAAATCTTTCTTCAATTGATTCAGCACGTGCATTAAT
>DNJQ01000074.1:3059-4569 GCA_003497225.1 Bacillota bacterium
AGCACGTGCATTAATAATTTTTTGCTTATTTTTTAAATTATTATATCCCCAACTAAACATTCCTACATCATATTCATCTTGAAGATATATTAAAGGCAGACTTTGAGAAGGAAAGTAATCAGAAGACAATATATTAAGATTGGGATATTTTTTTAATAATCTTTGCTTAATTTCACTATATACTGGATGCTCAAAATTTATCTCTACTCGTGCACACATATTATTAGTATAATCCATTTTGAGGAAACTAAATAGAACTTGATTACTATTTTTACCTATTATATAATAATTCAGCCGCCCTCGTGGCGAAGCTGGTAGACGCAGTAGACTCAAAATCTGCCGAGCGCAAGCTCATGTCGGTTCGAATCCGACCGAGGGCACCAAAAAAGTCAAGAAAGCCCCTATTTTAGGGCTTTTTTTATTGCTTACATAAGGACAAAAAACTCGAATTCAGCACGAATTGTCACTTTTTTGTATATAATGAACTTATCAAAATTTTTGAATAGCTGAACCAACTTGTCAATCGATTCCAAATATATCTATACCATCGTAATCCGATTTTGGGCCTAAATTTCCATCAAAAATCCATGTTGGTGATACACTTTTAATCGATAATTCACTTAAATATTTTTTTGAATGGCAGCGAAACCTCTCACATATTTTTGGTTGTTGAGTATCCACCAAGGGAGATTTCAGTTGCTTACAAAATGTAAGCAACTGAAGTATTTTATGACACAGTTTGTTGAATTTAAAAATAAAGAAGAGTAGGATAAGGAAAGTGGCGGTTATAAGAAATGAAATTTTATACTTTTGGAAGTCCTAATAATAAGGCAATCTTACTCATTCATACACTATTTACTGATGCTAACTTTTTTGAACCTATAACTGATATATTAGCTGAGAAATATTTTGTTATCACAGTTACTTTATCAGGACATTATCCTAATTCAACATATCAGTCAACTGAAGAAGAAATAAGACAAATAAAAACTTTCTTAAATGAAAGTAATATTTCATCACTTTATGTAGTTGCAGGATTTTCTCTTGGGGGAAATATAGCTTATAATTTTTTTAGTGAAAACACCTCAATGATAGAAAAGGCTATTATTGATAGTGCACCTTTATTTTGTTTTCCAAAGTTTATTCGAAAACATTTTTATAAGAAGTATTCAAAGTGTTTAAAGAAAATAAAGTTAGGAAACTGTGACGTAGCAAAAGAACTTAATAAATGCTTTAATGGCATGGGCGAACTACAGAAAAAAGTAGCGCCTATTGTATCATATGATAGTTTAAGAAATTTAGTTGAAAGTTGTTACTATAATAAAAAGCATAAGTTGAGTAAAGCAGAGATTAGTAAAATTACATTTGTTTATGGAACCAAAGACGTTGCACGTTTGTGCAAATACCGTATAAGAAAATATCATATACGAAAAATGAAAGGCTTAGGCCATTGTGGACTATATCATAATGATCCACTTAAATGGGTAAAAGAATTTATTTTGTAGTCTCC
>DNJQ01000099.1:0-9633 GCA_003497225.1 Bacillota bacterium
TTGGGGCGAAAAAAGTGGCAGTTGTACTCACTTTCATCACATAATTGAACGCAAAAACTACATATTAGCGGACATACGGAAAAAATATTTTTATGAATTGGATATATTTAAATTATATATAAAGTAGAAATACATTATTGACTAGGAACGATAATTGTATTACAATTTAGCCGGTATCTTGTCTGATACCATTACTTCTCTACCACAGTAAACAATGTGGTCAGAAGTCCATAGGGAGGTATGACATGAAAAAGTACGAAATCATGTACATTCTTAGACCTGAGATTGAAGAAGAAGCTCGCAAGAATCTCATCTCTAACATCAACAACCTTCTCACCAAAAATGGTGCAAAAGTTGAAGATGTAAATGAGTGGGGAATGCGCGAACTTGCTTACGAAATCCAAAAGGTTAAGAAAGGTTACTACGTAGTTGTTAAACTTTCAAGCAACGATAGTAAAGCTGTTGCTGAGTTTAACAGAGTGACTAAATTAGATAGTCAAGTTCTTCGTTCCTTAGTCACAAACATCGGTTAAGAATAACGAAAGGAGAAAAAAAGTTATGATGAATCGTGTAGTATTAGTTGGAAGAGTGACAAAGGACATCACATTAAACCGTACAACTTCCGGTGCGGCCGTTGTATCGTTTACACTCGCAGTTGACAACAGAGTTAGAAATGGTGCTGAAAAGACCACAAGTTTTTTCACCATTACTGCTTGGAATCAAACTGCTGAAAATGTAAGCAAATACGTTGGCAAGGGAAGTCTTATTGGTGTTGATGGAAGATTGAATCAACGTAGTTATATGGCGGGATCAGAAAAACGTTATATAACAGAAGTTATTGCTGATTCAGTTACATTCCTTGAAAGAAAGCAAGATGTTGAGCAGCCTGAATCGTTACCTAACGACTATGGTTCATCCGCACAAACAAGTGAGAAAGAGGAATCATCAAGAGGAGTCGAAGTTGAATCTGATGATGATTTACCATTCTAGAAAGGAAAAGTATGAATATCAAAAGACAAAAAACTAGAAAAAAAGTTTGCTACTTTACCAAGAACAAAATTGAATCAATCGACTATAAGGATACTGAGTTATTGAAAAGATTTATTTCACCTTCGGGAAAAATAACATCCCGTCGTGTTACTGGTACAAGTGCAAAATATCAAAGAATGTTAGCACGTGCTATTAAGAATGCACGCTACATGGCTTTGTTACCTTACATTGCTGACTAATTTAATATAAACTGCGCTTATACTAGATATGGGCGCAGTTTTCAATTAATTACACTAAATAATGAATAGAAAAGGAGATGAAAATAATGAACATCTTAACGTCGATTGGCCGTAAGCACCTTAATGGTCATAAAGGTCTTACCGCCGAAAAGAAAGTAGTTCGCTATGATCCTGATTATGTTTACATTTCAGCAACCGACAATAAAGGAGTAGAGTTACAAGATATTCTCCCAGTCGGAAGTAAAGTAAAATGTCAAACAGTTTTAGGAAAAAGAGCTGATTTCGGAATTCCCGTTTTATCTTCAGTTTCAGGGGAAATTGTTGAAATCAAAAAGGTTTTTAACAAATCTTTACTTAGACCAGCGAATTACTTTGTCATTAAAAATGATAAAAAATATGAAACTGAAAAGAGTGAACCTGTAACTAAGGATTTGACCAAAGAAGAACTTGCTAAATTTTTACAAGATCACGGCTATACAGGAATGGGTGGTGCAGCGTTCCCAACATTTATTAAATACAAAACTGATGCAAAAATTGATCACATCCTCATTAATGATGTTGAATGTGAACCATATCTAACAACAGATTATGCTGCTACATTTGAAGAAATGGAAAACGTTATTTATGCCGCTGAAAAATTAGCTAATACTATGGGCGTAAAAGATGTTGTAATTGCCATTAAGAAAACTAAGGCGAAAGCTATTGAACACATTAATAATTGTTTGAAGGATCATCCATTAATCCGCTTAGTGTGTGTTAAGGATGTTTATCCAGCCGGATATGAAAGAACACTTATTAAGATGATTTTCCACAAAGAGTACAAAGCTTTACCAAGTGAAGTAGGAATTATAGTTAATAATTTCCAAACTATGGCTTGGATTGGAAGTACTTTAAGAACTGGTGTAAGACCTACAAGCCGTATCTATACTTTTTCTGGAGAAGCGCTCAAGGAACCACAAAATGTTTTAGCACCATCTGGAACATTGATTAATGAAATCATTGATAATGTATGTGGCTTAAAAGCAACTAAATATACCATTTTATCTGGCGGTCCAATGATGGGACGTCCACTCCGTCAAAGTGATATACCTTTAGCGGAAGCTGATTCTGGTGTAACAGTTCTTCCTTTAGCTCAACTTGAAGTAGGAAAAGCAGTTCCTTGCTTAAGATGTGGAATCTGTGTTGATCATTGCCCGATGTATTTGCAACCTGTTTTAATGTTCCAAGCACTAAAACGCAATGATTATAATGCAGCAAATAAGCTCGGAATACTTTCGTGCGTAGAATGTGGATTATGTTCAGCTGTTTGTCCATCACACATTGAACTAACAGCAAAGTTTTCTGCTTCTAAGCCAATAGTCAAAATAAAGACAATTAAGAAATAGGAGGAAGTATGGAATCGCAATTAGTATATACAAATTTTGGACGAGTTAAATCCAAACGCAAAACTTCACACATCATGTTGGAGTTAACTGGAGCTCTCTTAGTATTGTTTATCTCCTCTATTATCTATTATTGTATAAAGGGTGGAGCAGATACTTCTAAGCTCATGTTAAGATTGTTCCTCAATACACTCGTTTGTTATGCTACAGCCTTCGCTGTAGAATACTTCGGTGTATTCTTCAACGAAAAAACGGAAATTAAAGAGTATTCTGAAGTCATGGGAGTTAATAAGTGGCTTGTTGCTTTAAAAAGAACGGTTACTAATTCATACTTCTATGTAACTCCATTAATAACTCTTCTTCTTTTCCCAATCTATACTCCGGTATATGTAATGTTTATCTCAATCCTTGTCGGAGAACTCATTGGAAAAATGATCTTTGGTGGATTTGGTTCTAACATCTTTAACCCAGCCTTAGTTGGAAGAATGTTTGCGACAATTTGCTTTAGTGCTGATATTGCCAAAGCAACAGTTGTTAAAGTTCCAGAAGCTTGGACCATTTCAACCGGTGCAACAATCAATTCTTTCGCACAAAGCGGCGGATGGTTAAATAGTTATACTGAATCATTATCCAATTTAGATTTATTCTTAGGAAATTATCGCGGAGCATTAGGTGAGACATTCGCATTCTTGCTAATAATATTAGGTATATATTTAATGGTAAGAAAAGTCATTGATTATCGTTTAACAATAACCTATGTTTTAGCCTTATTCTTGTTCGCCTTCTTCATGGGATTAACCGGTGGACACAACTTTGGTGGATCGATGCAATATGCCTTTAGACAAATTTGCTTCGGTGGAATCCTCTTCGGTGGTGTCTTCTGCTTAACTGATCCAGTTACTTCACCAGTAAATGGAACCGGAAAAGTTATCTTTGCTTTATTTGCTGCCTTTGGTACAGCGATGATTAGATACTTTGGTAGCGCTCCAGAAGGTGTTGCATATTCAATCCTTTTAGCCAATATGGTCTCCCCAGCTATTGATAAACTTCTTTCACACAAGACAAATCACAAACTTGTTTATCAATATTCTGCTATCGCTGCTTTGTCACTTCTTGTACTTGGTTCCGGTATTGGTACGGGCTTATATGTTAAGGGCCAACAAGAAAAACAAGAAGCAACGCCAAGCACATCTACAAGTCAAAAAGTTAATGAAAACATCAATGTTCAACTCTTAGTTAATAGTGATGTTTCCTTGGAAGGAGTTATAAGATGAAAAAGAAGAAATTGAGTAATTTTGTACTTTTCCCTCTAGTTTTAGGAACAACATGTATCGTTTGTGCCGGTACTTTAGCGGCAGTTAACTATGCTGTTCATGGTACTATTGAAGGAAATAAAACTAAGAATATCACCAAGAAAATTGGTACCTTCTTTAAAGATTATAAGAGTTATAAGATCATTTATGAGAAGGGAAATGCAGAAGTAGTTGATGAAGAACCAATAGTTGAAACTCCAGCAGAATTTGATTCTCATATCGTTAGATGCTATCGCGTTAAAACTCATGATGATCAAATTGGACTTGTCTATCAAGCTACAACCGAATCTGGTTATAGTGGAAACTTAGATGTCGTTGTTGGTGTCTTTAAAGGAGCAGTTATCGGTTTAGCTCAACTCGGTGGTAGCGAAGATACCTTAGGTATTAACGCTGTAAATAAGTTCTCTTCGTATTTGAGTTGGGACCACATGTATGCGGCTGGTGATGACTTTAAAGCGATGACAACCGCTAGTGGAGCGTCAGCTCAAGCAACATTCCCAGTTTTACAATCAACTCTCGATATCCTTTTAGCTGATGAGCCTAATCGTGTTAAAGTTGCTTCCGGAAGTATTTCTTCTGAAGTTAGTGTAAGTATCGTTTCAAATGATATTAGTACAGTTAAACTTGAAGCGACTGCAACAAGTGACAATAAGTATGCAGCAATGAAGGCTGAGATAGTTATGAACATCGAAGATCTTTCTTTAATTGAGGCACCTTTAACTTCAGTTACGATTAAAGATTATGATGGAAGTGAAGCTGGTAATGCTGGAGATGCTGTTATTAAAGGTACAGCGACAGATAATTTCACTAAAAACTATGTCTTAGCAAATAATGATAAATTGAATTTGAGAAGCTTTAGAAAGACTTTAGCTAAAGCTGAAGAAGGCAATATCTTTGAAGGTTGTGCCGCTCCTGAAACCGCTAAGGGTTATTATCTATTGATGAATGGTATTTATAATTATGCCAATAATAACGCTAATGATTTTTCAAATGTTAAGAAAATTAGCGACACTGAATATCAAGTCTTGCATATGGCTGGAAACATTTGGGAGTCAGTTGTTTTAACGGCTACAGTTGATAAAGCTAAATCGGTCTTTACCGAAGTTAAAGTAGATAAATGCGGTGGAACCGATGGCTATGGTCAGAATATTGTTAATTCTAATTTGGATGGCTTTAGTGTTGCAGACAAAGTAGAAGCAGCAACGAATTTCATTAATAATTATGTCAAGATTCCTGCAGAAGGACTTTCATTTGATAAATTTAGAGATGAAATGGATCCTAAGGGTAATGTGGTTTCTACCGGCGCGACATTTACATCCTACGGATACTATACGGCGTTACACTCAATTGTCGTCGCAATAAATGAGGAAAAGTAATATGAAAAATCAAGTAGAAAAAGTTCAAAACACCCCTGAAAATGTTGCTCAACCTGAAAAAAATGTTGAAAAGAAGGGGCACGACAGAAAGAAGGTCTTCTTAGCTGGAATTATTAAAGATAATCCAGTTCTAGTCATGCTTTTAGGCCTCTGTCCAGTCATACCAGCAACTACCTCCATTATCAATGCCTTGATGATGTTTATCGCTGTCTTATTCGTTCTCGTATGTTCAAACCTCATCATCTCTTTGATAAAAGGAATAGTTCCAAAGGAAATTCGTATTCCAGTTTATATCGTCATCATCGCTTCCTTAGTTACTGTAATCGATTTATTACTTCAAGCTTATGCTCCTGATGTTTCAAATTCCTTAGGTGTATTTATTCCACTTATTACAGTTAACTGTATTATCTTAGGACGTGCTGAAGCATTCGCCAGTAAAAATAGTGTATTAGATTCACTTCTTGATGCATTAGGAATGTCTATTGGTTTTGGATTAGCATGTTTAGTTATCGCTATCTTCCGTGAGTTTTTAGGAACAGGTGGATTTACTTTAACTAATCCATTTAATTCAGATCAAAGCGTTTCCTGGCTACCTTTAAAGGATTTAGCTTTACCAGTCATGGTTCAAGGAATCGGTGGTTTCTTAACATTTGGAATCATCGTCGGTTTATTCGCTTGGATTACTAAATCTAAAGTTCCAGGTAAAAATTCTGACACAACATTAAAATCACAATATAGCACACTTAAAGAAATTGAAGCGTGCCGCAAAGAAGGAAAGGAGACTAAATAATGGTTGCTTTCTATACTGCATTACTATCATCAATGATAGTATCAAATTCGGTCTTAGCCGGATATAAAGGTCTATGTTCCTATTTAGGAATATCCAAAAAGAGCTCTTCCGCTTTCGGAATGGGCGTAGCATTAACATTCGTTTGTTTCTTCTCAGGTTTAATATGCTGGGGATTAGGCTTCTTATTAAGAGAACTAGAAATATATGATTTCATGTTCACCATCGTTTCAATTTTAGTTATCTCAAGTCTAGTTCAATTCACTGAACTTGTAATTAAGAAGTTCTTCCCAAGTCTATATAAGACTTTAGGTATTTATCTACCATTAATTACTACAAACTGTGTGGTCTTAGGATTAGCGCTTCAAGTCGGTGCTTATACCGATGCAAGTTCATTCCCTGAAGTTCTCGCTACAGTTTTAGGTGTACCGCTAGGTTATTTCATCGTTATCATGCTCTTCTCTTGTATTCAAGAAAGACTTGAAACGAGCAATACTAAGTATAACTTTAAAGGAGCAGCAATCGGCTTAGTAGCTACCGCTATTATGGCTATCGCTGTCTATGGACTCGGCGGAGTCATATGATATATAAAATCCTAGGCGGACTAGGTATATTCATCGTTTTGCTCGTCATATTTGTTCTAAGTTACGTCTTTAATAAACGCGCTAAAGTGCCAGATGACTGTCCGAAAGATCTATTAAATAGTGGATGTGCATCATGCATGATGTCGTGTTCTGCTCGCGAAGAAGAGTATTCACTTAAGAAGACTTTAGCAGCAGCAAAAGAAAAAGATAATGAAGAACAAGAAAAAAATGATGAAGAAAATGATGAAGAGAAAGGAGAAGAATAATGGAACCAATTACAATATTATGGGCGGTAGTAATTACTTTTGCTATAGCGATTGTTCTTTCTATCGTATTAGCAGTAGCTTACCGCTACTTAAAGGTCAAAGAAGACCCACGTCAACAAACGGTAACTGATATGCTTCCTAACGCCAATTGTGGCGCTTGTGGATTTCCTGGATGTTCAGGACTTGCCGATGCTTTAGTTACAGGAAAAGAAAAGAAGATCACACGTTGTGCGGTCATTAAAAAGGAAAATGCTCAAAAGATCAAGGAGTATCTTGAAACTACACCTGATAATGAGGGCAATACATTAAAAGTAGAGTTATAATGAAATTTCTTTCCTTTTGCAAAAAACATATCAGCGATATACTGGCAATAGGAATTACTTCAGCTGTTGTTATAGCGATGTTTATCGGAAATATATTTTGGTTTCCGAAAACAAAAGGTGATAAAGTTGAAGTTTATTATCAAAACAAATTAGTTGATTCGTTTGATATTAATGTCGATCGTACTATAACCTTCTGTCGCGATAAAAGCGCAGAAGGTTTTTCGTGCGATTATACGGATATGAAAGACTTTCAAGGACCAGTTGTTCAGCTTCAAATAAAAGATGGAAGTATTAAAATTGAAGAAGAAACCAGTAAAAGAAAACTGTGTTCTATTCAAGGATCAATAAGCGTCAGCAATACGCCGATAATCTGTCTTCCTAATTCATTTATGGCGGTTATAACTGGAAAAAGCGAAGCGGAGTTTGATAACTGATGAAAACGACGAAGATCGCTTATACGGCCCTATTTACTGCTTTAGCCGTTTTACTTCATTATATTGAAGGACTTATTCCAGTTCCAATTCCAATTCCAGGATTTAAACTGGGATTAGCTAATATTGTTGGCGTTTTTGCGCTTTATTATTTAGGCGTTCAATATTATGTTGTTTCAAATATTTGTCGAGTATTAATCGTCGCCTTAATATCAACGGGCTTTGGTACTGCGTTCTTTTTATCTTGTGGCGGTGCTCTACTTTCAACAATAATGTCAATTGTTCTATATAAACTATTGAAGTGCAGCGTCTATGGAACTTCCACAGTTTCGGCTTGTTTCCATGTTCTAGGACAAATATTGGTATACATATTGATTACTACAACTCCGTACATGTTATCTTATTTCCCAATCCTCGCTGTTTTATCTATGGTATCGGGATTCTTGCTAGCAATTTTAGCTGATATACTGCTTAAAAGTGTTCCATCTTTAAAGCAGAGAAGGGGATATAAAAAGCAGCGCGATAAGGCCTAAAATAGTTTAAGATTGTTTCATAGTTATGGCTTAAATCATTATTAATCTATCTTAATAAAAATATTTCGTTCATTATATTAAATTATTGATGTAAACAGGATGACAAATTTTGTTTCTTGTGTTATGATTTTTTCGGAGGAAGAAAATGAAGACTTATATATATAATCCTCAAGGCGTTTGTTCAAGACAAATGAAGATTGTTCTTGATGATAATGATACCATTGTGTCTTTAGAAGTTCTTGGAGGCTGTAACGGTAATCTTAAAGGAATTAGCGCCCTGGTTAAAGGTAGAAAAGCCCAAGAAGTAATTGAAATTTTAAATGGTATTCGTTGCCACGATAAATCAACTTCTTGCCCTGATCAATTATCAAAGGCTTTGGTTCAAATTACTAGTGGTCAATTAGTTGCTTCCAACTAGTATATATTAAAATTTTTATCACATACTTTTTAGTAGGTGGTAAAAAATTATGAAAACGAAAAAGGAAAGACAATTTGAATTAGCTAAAATTCTTCTCGAAAGTGGAATGGATTTACCTGTAGTAAGTGAAATTACAGGACTTGAGGGAGTGGAACTTTTAGCCGGTCAAATTCTCGACGAAAAAGAAACTAAAAAATAGAGGTGGGAAAGAGTTTCCCACCAATGGGAGACTTATGAAACCTAAAATTTTATTCACATCAGAAGCGGTGTCCGAGGGACATCCAGATAAGATATGTGACCAAATTGCTGATGCCATTTTGGATGAATGTTTGGCACATGATCAAAATTCGCGTACAGCGGTCGAAGTTCTAGTTACCAATCAAAAGGTTATTATCGCTGGGGAAGTTACATCTTCTTATACGCCGGATTATAAAAAAATTGCTAGAAATATTTTAAATCGTATCGGTTATCACGACGCTAAAAACGGTATCGACGCTGATACTTGTGATATTGAGGTTTTAGTAAAAACTCAATCGCAAGATATCGCTTTAGGAGTTAATTCTAGTTACGATACTGCGTCTTTAGGCGCTGGTGATCAAGGCATAATGTTTGGTTATGCATCAATTGAAACAGAAAATTTAATGCCTTTACCAATCGTTATGGCCCATAAGCTTGTTAGAGTGGCGACAAATTATCGTCACGAGCATCCTTCTTGCCATCTATGTCCCGATATGAAATCTCAAGTCACAGTGGATTATTCCTCCGACAATAGTAGAATTGATACAGTCGTATTTTCTTCTCAACACGATGAAAATATATCCATTGAAGATTTAAGAGAATTAATTACGAAAGAAATTATCATGCCTGTCGCTGAGTCCTTTGGAATGAATAAGGACTTTAAAGTTTTTATTAATCCGACAGGAAGATTTGTTATCGGTGGTCCTGCTGGAGATACAGGGGTTACCGGAAGAAAGATTATCGTTGATACTTA
>DNJQ01000099.1:9889-10328 GCA_003497225.1 Bacillota bacterium
GATTATCGTTGATACTTATGGTGGCTCTTGTCCCCATGGTGGTGGAGCATTCTCGGGAAAAGACCCAACTAAAGTTGATCGTTCCGCCGCTTATGCTGCGCGCTATGCGGCCAAAAACATCGTTGCTGCTAATTTAGCAGATAAGATTCAAATTCAACTTTCCTACGCTATCGGTGTAAGTAAACCGATATCTATTAGTATCGATACTTTCCAAACTGAAAAAATTAGCCGTGAAAAGATATTAAAAGTTCTTTATGAATTATTTGACTTTACACCACTTGGCATAATTAAGAAATTTGGATTATTACATCCGAATTTTAAATATCAAGATTTATCTAATTATGGACATTTTGGACGTCCTGATATCGATTTACCTTGGGAAGAACTTGATAAAGTAGTTGAAATTCAAGATTTTGTAAATAATTTAGATTAATAATTT
>DNJQ01000123.1:0-5589 GCA_003497225.1 Bacillota bacterium
TTATATATATTTATTATGTAATATTTTGTCAATTTTGCTATAATGTTTGCATGGAAAAAACAAAAGAACAAAATAGCGAAATAACCATTGATGGAAAGTTTACACCGATGGTCATGCAGTACATCGAAATTAAAAAGAAACACCCCGAGGTATTGATATTTTTTAGACTGGGTGATTTTTATGAATTATTCTTTGATGATGCTAAATTAGCATCAAGAGAATTACAACTTTATTTAACAAGTAAGGCTGCTGGAAATAATCAAAAGATTCCAATGTGTGGGATTCCACATAGAGCATATTTAACATATGTTTCTAAACTTATTGATAAAGGCTATAAAGTTGGAATTGTTGAACAAATGGAAGATCCAAAATTAACGAAGACTTTAGTTCAACGCGATGTTATACAAATTATTTCTCCAGGAGCAAATCTAGAGTTAAAAGAGGATTCTAATAATTTTATTGGAGCCTTAATGGAAAGTGATTTTGCATATATCTTAGCTTATGCTGATTTATCTACTGGTGAACAATTTGTTACGAATATCAATCATGATTATCGTTCGGTATTAGCGATGATTTCTAATCTTGATATTAAAGAAATCGTCGTCAGCACATCTTTTGATGCTTCATTAATCAATTTTATTAAGGAAAATCTTCATGTCGTTTTTTCTTATAACAATGATGATAATACATCAATTGAAATGGAACCTTTATTTGCTTATTTAAAGGATGCAAGACACATGAAGTGTGTTGCAAAATTATATAATTATTTAGTTGATTCTCAAAAAAGAAAACTTGATTATTTTCAACCCGTAGTTAATCGTTTGGCTAAAAAGTCATTGGGCTTAGATCATTCTTCAAGAGTTAATCTTGAATTAACTCGTGCGTTAAGTGGTGAAGGTAGTTATGGAACACTATATTGGTTATTAAATAAAACCAGTACGTCCATGGGCGCGAGACTACTTAGAAGTTTTATTGAAGAACCAAGCTGTGATATTAAAGAAATTGAACTTAGACAAAATATCATTCAAGATTTATTAGATAATTTTTTAGCACGTGGAGATATAAAAGAAGCATTATCTTCAATTTATGATCTTGACCGTTTGATTGGACGTGTGGGATTTAATTCATGTAGCGGTAGAGAAATGCTTCAACTTAAAAAATCACTAATGGCAGTTCCATCATTAAAAAATATTTTAAAAACATTACCAGTGGAACACTTTGGTGATATTTATAACAAATTAGGTGATTTTACTCAGTTAACTGATCTTTTAGAAAGAGCAATTAATCCTGAATGTCCAATGAATATATCCGAAGGTGGAATATTTAAAAAAGGCTACGATGAAAAACTCGATGAATTAATTGATATTTCAGGAAACGGCAAAGAGTGGTTAATTAAGATAGAGAATAAAGAGAAGGAAAGAACAGGTATTAGAAACTTAAAAGTCGGCTATAACCGTGTTTTCGGTTATTATATTGAAATATCTAATTCTTTCTTGAGTCAGATTAAACCAGAGTTTGGGTATATCAGAAAGCAAACATTAACCAATGGTGAAAGATTTATCACTGAAGATTTAAAAGAAGCGGAAAATAAACTTGTTAATGCTGAACAATCGCGGATAATTTTGGAGCAAAAATTGTTCCAAGAACTCCGTCAACACGTAGCAAGTTATACTACCTCTATTCAAACTTTAGGAAAAGCGATAGCTTTCTTAGATGTTATGGTTAGTTTAAGTGAAGTTGCTAGTGAAGGGGGATATATTAGACCGACATTCAATATGGAAAGAAGAATTGAAGTAATTGATGCACGTCACCCAGTGATAGAAAAAGTATTACCTGATAAAGAATTTGTCACTAATGATTATGTGATGGATAAGGATACTGATATATTAATTATTACTGGTCCTAATATGGGTGGTAAATCTACTTATATGAGAGAATTCGCACTTTTAGTCATTATGGCCCAAATGGGTAGCTTTTTACCAGCAAAGAAAGCTGAGTTATATTTATTTGATAATATCTTCACCCGTATTGGAGCTAGTGATGATTTAATTAAAGGGCAATCAACATTTATGGTTGAAATGTCTGAGTGTAATGCAGCTTTAAGAAACGCTACGAGCGAAAGTTTAATTCTATTTGATGAAATTGGAAGAGGAACAGCAACCTATGATGGAATGGCTTTGGCTCAAGCGATACTAGAATATTTAGTTGAACATGTTCATGCTAAAACTTTATTCTCCACGCACTATCATGAAATAACTAATTTAGTTTCTAATATGCCGAGCATAAAAAATGTTCATGTTTCAGTTAGTGAAAAAGAAGGAAAGGTTACTTTCTTATATAAGATTCAAGATGGACCGATGGATAAATCTTATGGTATTAATGTTGCTTCTTTAGCTTCTCTTCCTGATTCATTAATAAAAAGAGCAAAAGTGATATTAAATGCTCTTGAAGAAAAGAAGATTGATTTTGAAGGAATTAAAGAAAATATCGTTGTGAGTGAAGAAAAGAAAGACGAATTAAAAACATATATTAAAAGCTTAGATCCTATGACTTTATCACCACTTGAGGCTTTAAACATTCTCTTTGAATTAAAGAAGAGGTGCGATAAAGATGAGTAGAATTAATTTAATGAGCGCCGAACTCGCTAACCGGATAGCGGCTGGTGAAGTTGTTGATCGTCCATCTAGTGTAGTTAAAGAATTAGTTGAAAATTCTCTCGATGCCAAAAGTAAGAATATCCGTATATCAATTAATCAAGCTGGACGCGATATGATTAGAGTTCAAGATGATGGAATTGGAATGGATGCTATCGATGCAGAACTATGCTTTTTGCGTCACGCTTCAAGTAAAATTAAGTCAACCTTTGATTTAAGAAGAATCACTACTTTAGGATTTAGAGGTGAGGCTCTTCCTTCTATCGCTTCTGTATCTAATGTAACGATGCTAACATATGATGGAAACTCAAGTACTGGGTATGAAGTTTATGTTGAGCCAGGAAAAGACCCGATTGTAAAGGAAGGATTAAAAAGACAAGGAACTATCTTTACTATAAGAGATTTATTTTTTAACACTCCAGCTAGACTTAAATATCTTAAATCTGATAACACGGAGAATTCTTCAATAATTGAAGTTTGTGAAAACCTCGCTATTTCTAATTCAGGTGTGGCTTTTGAATTAGAGATTGATGGTAAAAGGATATTTAAAACTTCCGGAAGAGGAAATTTAAAAGAAACTATAAGTGAAATATATGGATTAGATATTGTTCGTTCAACCATTGAGTTTAATGGCGAAAATCAATTCTTTAAGGTTTCTGGCTATGTTTGTAAGCCAAACATTTCTTATGCTTCTAGATATCATATTCTAACTTTTTTAAACGGTAGAAGCGTTTATATTTATAAAGTTAATCAAGCGCTTCTTACTGCATTTAAAGATTATCTTCCACCAAATAGATATCCTTTTGCAGTAATATCTATTGAAGCTGATTATGCTCTAGTAGATGTAAATGTTCATCCTTCTAAAAAAGAAGTTAGAATTAGTGAAGAAGAAAAACTATCAAAACTAGTTGAAGAATCGGTTAAATCAGCGCTTATTTCTGATCGTCCTATCTATACTCCAGTTAAAATAAATGTTGCGGGTTTAGAAAAACTAGATAAAGTTAAAGAACAGTTAACTTTAAGTGATGTAGTTAATGATGAAGATAATAATATTTATCAAGAATCGATAAAGGAAGAAGAAAATATAATAAAAGATGAAGTTAAGGAAGAAGTTAATAATGAAGTGCTACCGGTTATAAAAGAAGAGGAAAATGAAAAGCCTGTTGATCTTTTAGAATCAGAACCACGAACTTTCCTTCCTGATTTAGAAGTTATCGGACAAGTTTTAAAAACATATATCGTGTGCGATGGATCGGATGGAATATATTTAATTGATCAACACGCGGCACAAGAAAGAATTAATTACGAAAAAGTACTAGCAGATTTTTCAAAGAAAGAGATGGAAGTTGTTTCACCATTATCTCCGATATTAATCGATGTTTCTCCTAGCGTCATGATTGGCTTAGATGAAAAGCATATCGCTCAACTTCACCGCATCGGCTTTGATGTAGAAGTCTTTACGGGAAATACTTTGCGCGTTTCAACTATTCCTTTACTATTAAAAGATGACGATGATACATCAATGATTAAGGATTTAATTTGCTCATGTTTACAAGATAAAAAATGTGAAATGTCTGATTTAAAGCATTTAGCCATAGCAACAGTTGCATGTAAAGCTTCAATTAAGGCCAATATGTTTTTAACGAAAGAAATGATGGAAACACTAATTAAACAACTAGCCCAGTGCAAAAATCCAAATAATTGTCCTCACGGCCGTCCAACTATAATTAAACTTAGCAAATACGAAATTGAAAAACTATTTAAGAGGACAGGATTTTGATTTACGTTATTTTAGGAACTACCGCTTCAGGGAAAACAGATTTAGCATTAAAACTAGCGCGCAGATATAATATGCCACTAATTGGATGCGATGCTTTTCAGATTTATAAAGAATTAATAAAGGGAAGTGCTGTACCAAGTGAAGATGAACTAGAAGGAATTAAGCATCATTTAATAAGTGATCACTCAATTAAAAGTCCGATAAATATAGCTGATTATCAAAGAGAATGTAGAAAAATACTCGATGAATATCTTAAACTTGGACAAGATGTCATTATGTGTGGTGGATCATTTTTATATGCTAAATCCGCTTTGTTTTCTTATGAATTTCCTAAAGAAAGTAGCAGCGAATCTTTTGATGAATTAGATAATGATGAATTATATTCTATGCTTATTAAATTAGATCCTTCTTCCTCTGAAAAGATTCATAAGAACAATAGAAAAAGAGTTATTAGAGCAATAATTAATGCCAAAAATAATAATAAAAGAAGTCAAACAAACGATAAACTAATTTATCCAGCTAAATTTTTTGCTATTGATATAGCTAAAGAAGAGAATGAACAAAACATAGTTTTAAGAACAGAAAAGATGTTTGATAATGGCTTTGTTGATGAAGTTAAAGAATTAATTAAAGATGAAAAGAATTTTACTACGGCTTTAGAAGCTATTGGCTATAAGCAGATTATTGAAGGACTTAAAAATGGTGATACTGAAGAAGAAATGAAAAATCTCACCATTATTAAAACCAGACAATACGCTAAAAGGCAAAGAACATTTTTGCGTCACCAATTTGAAAATATAAATATTTTAAAATCTGAAGATATTGAACGCTTAATTGATAATCATCAAATGATGAAGAAAAGAACTGAACTAGCCCTAGGAAAAGAAAAGTATACTAAGATAATTAATCAGAATGTTTTAATATGTGGAATTGGTGGAGTTGGTGCAACGCTATGTGAAGCTTTGTGTCGCTTAGGTGTAATGAAAATTACTATTATAGATTTTGATGTTGTTTCTGCATCTAATCTTAATAGACAAATACTTTATGATGTTAATGATATAGGAACAAATAAAGTTGATGCTGCAAAAGAAAAACTATTAAAGATTAATCCTTTAATTGAGGTGAATTGTATAAAGCAAAAAATAGATTCAAATC
>DNJQ01000123.1:5842-6229 GCA_003497225.1 Bacillota bacterium
AATCTACTTAATTCTTTAAAAGAACATTACGATGTAATTTTTGATTGTATCGATGATGTTCAAGCAAAAGTAGATCTAATTGATTATAGTTTACAAAGAAAAAGTAAGATAATTGTTTGTTGCGGTACAGCAAAAAAAATAGATTCTACCCAATTAAAAATGGGCTTTTTAAGTGAAACTGGAGACCCTCTAGCTAAAGCAGTAAAGAGAAAATTAAAAGAAAATGGAAAAAATTTTGAAAAAATTTATGCAGTATTTTCTTTAGAAAAATCAGTAGATTGTAATAATAAAGAACTACCATCATTACCCACTGTACCATGTGCTGCTGGCATAGCAATGGTGAGTTATTTTGTAAAATTATCGTAATCTCCCATTTTGGACATGAAA
>DNJQ01000017.1 GCA_003497225.1 Bacillota bacterium
TACATAAATTATAGAGGGTAACATGTTCGAAAAATATTCTAAACAATCACAACAAATTCTATCATTAGCAGAATCAATTGCATTTTCCTACTCGTGTAAAGAAGTTACACAAGTGCATCTTTTCTTAGCATTTTTAAAAACTCCCGATAGTGAGCTAGGAAAAATTGCACAGCAATCTAAAGCAAACATTTATAAATTAGAACAAAACTATTTTGCTAGTGAAAGAAAAGATAACGATAACTTTTATGATCAAGTAAATTTCTATATGGAATACTCTGACACCTTAAATAAACTACTTAAAGAGGCGGAAGAATATCAGAAGAGTCACGAAGAAAGCGATGTTAGCACTTATACTCTTTCATTGAAACTAATCGATTATCTAGATGAATCATATATTAAAGATATTGGGTATAACGATAAAGAAGCGCTGCTAAAAGCTTTAAGAAAACACTATTTACCGTGCCAAGATTTAGATAAGATTTCTGATCTTCATCGTTTAGGAACAAGAAACCTCGATCCTCTAATCGGTCGAGAAGATATAATATCACAACTTATAATGATATTATCGAGAAGAAATAAACCTAATCCAATCTTGCTCGGTGAGCCGGGAGTTGGAAAATCATTTATTGTTAATCACTTAGCTAAAAGAATAAATGAGAACAAGATTCCACAACTAATGAATCACGCCGTTTTTGAACTTGATTTACCTTCGACCGTTGGCGGAACAAAATACCGCGGAGAATTTGAAGAAAAGATAAAAAGAATTATCGCTCAAGCGGTAAAAGCCAAGCACGCCATCTTATTTATTGATGAAATTCATACCATTGTTAATGCTGGTGGAGCAGATGGTGCGATAGACTTCTCTAATATAATTAAGCCTTACCTTTCTCGTGGTGATATAAGAATAATAGGGGCTACAACATATGATGAATATGAAAGATCTTTTTCTAAAGATCGAGCATTAAAAAGAAGATTTCAACCTATCAATGTTAATGAAAACACTAAAGAAGAAACGATTGATATATTGAATAAACTTATCCCCACTTACGAGAAGTTTTATCGTAAAAATATCCCTAGTGAAGTGGTTAATTATATTTGCGAAAACGCTAATATACACTTATTAAACCAATCATTTCCCGATAAAGCCATCGATATATTGGACAATTCCCTAGCTTTATGTTTAAACGATTATCTAACTAAAGAAGATATCGATAAAACTATGGCTGATATTTATCATGTTTGTACGCAAAAAAACTTTGATATAGAGGAAATTAAAAATTCATTATCAAAGAAAATTAAAGGACAAGATGAAGCGATACTTCAGTTTTTAACAGCGTTTAAAGAAAATATAAATACTGATAAGAAAGATGAACAGCAAGTAAAAGGAACATTCTTACTAGTAGGTCCATCCGGGGTCGGAAAAAGTTATCTTATTAAACTTTTCTCTAAAACATATTTTGGTTCAGATATGCCACTGCTTGAAATTGATTCTTCGCATTATAAAGACTATATGTCCTTTTCAAAATTATTTGGAAATGGACAAAGTTACACAAGTTATAAAGAAGATTCCCCTTTGATTAAGCATATAAAAAAGTATCCTCACTGCATAATAACCATTGATCATATAGAAAGACTTTCTTCCGAAAATATAGATTTAATAACTTCTCTACTAAATAGCGGAACGATTGTAACAAGTTTTGGTGAAAAAATTGATTGCAGCAATGTTATCTTTATTTTTACAACTAATATTGTAGATTCACAGATGGATACTCTTCACTTAAATCTCTTCAATTCATCAATGAGCGATAAAGCAAAACTTAAACTTTTAGATAATAGATTCAAATACGATTTCCTATCTCAATTAAACGAAATAATATTCTTTAAAGAACTAGATGAATCTTCAATTAATGAAATAGAAAACATCTATGGTCTAAATGATAATAATGATAAAACTCGCGAGTATCTAGATGAGATAAATCATTTCGGTGTTCGAGCAATTAAAAAGAGATCTAATCGATTAAGAATGATAAACCACACTAAAGTTCAAACCCAAGTGGAACTAAAAGCAAAATAAAGAAAGCAAGAAAAACTATTTGATGGAAAAGATATATTACTAAAGAATTTCTCCCAAGCACAGTTAATGGTTTAAATATCTTTTCCATTTTTTTGTGTCGACCTTTAAGTAAAAATATTTGATGCTTAAAGAAATTACCAAAAGAGGCACCTAAAACGATATAACCAGAATAAGGGAAAATAGCAAAATGATCAGTTAGATCCGTTTCTAATCCGACAACAACTTTTAAATATCCGATAAAACTATAATCTGAACTAATAGGGATTTTACATATTCCCATAATTAAAATTCCAATTGAAACAAGCGTTAAACCGACATAAAAATATAAAGATGGATGAACTTTAAATTTTAATTTTCTAGCAATTAATTCTATAATTCCAACAATGAGTAGGCCAATCCCTATGGCGTGAAGTGCTCCAAAACGAATTAACGGCCCATAGCCACTTCCAGTCAAAATACCTAAAACATATGTGAATAAAGTTACGAACATAGCTGCTAAAGAAACTATAATGCCATTTCTTAAGGTGTTTCGACTAAAGATAGTACTTATTCCCGATACAACAAAAAACATTATTGCAAATGCTTGCTCGATCATTCTCATCATAGGTAGAAAAACTACTTTATCGCAGTAATTAGAAATTTCCAAAAGGAAATATAGATTCGGGTCTACAAGTGTTAAATCTAAAAAGTTTTCAAAATAATCGGGAAGCATAGCTAAATCATATGCAAAGTGAAAGGCTAAAAATCCTAGAATTCCTATTCCTCTTAAAACGTCAAAAAGCAAGACACGTTCTTTATGATGATACTTTAAACTATACTTATTTTTAAAAATTTTATTAGAGATCATAATCTAACATTAGGATGCTTTTTTAAAAATTCTGATCTAGACATTAGTTTTGTACATCTTGATGATACTTCATAAAGAAGCTTTCCTGAACTATCCATAGCCATTAAAACTTGCCTTCCGCTATTTAAGTACATTACTAATGTTTTAGATCTACGCGATCTAATATCATCAATATAAGCAATATCATCATACATATAGACTTTTTTCTTAATGATATATTGTTGCGTAATACTTTTAGGCCCTAACAAATAATATGCTCTTAGATATGTT